>JAGOBN010000008.1 GCA_017999235.1 Anaerolineales bacterium
CGCTTTGCGTGACCAGCCGACGCTGCAAGGCTTGGCCTTCGCGGCGGAGTTGGCCGGCAGCTTTGGCGGGCTGTATCTGATGCTCTGGGCCTGGCTGCGCTGGTTTGAAAAACGGCCGTTTTACACACTGGGGCTGGAAGGCGCCGGCGCGGCGGCCCGGTACGTGCGCGGTTTTGGTGTGGGGGGGCTGCTGTTTGTGGCCGCGCTGGGCGTGAGCGCGCTGGGCGGCGGCCTGGCTTACGAGCCGGGGCCGGCTGCCCGCCAGGGCTGGGCCGCGTTGGGCGGGGTGCTGACCGCCCTGCTCGGCTGGCTGGTGCAAGGCGCGGCCGAGGAAATCCTGACCCGCGGCTGGCTGATGGGCGTCATCGGGGCGCGCTACCGGCCCGGGCTGGGCGTGCTGCTCTCCGCCCTGGTCTTTACGGCCCTGCACGGTTTTAACAACGCCCTCAGCCCGTTGCCGGTGCTCAACCTCTTTCTGTTCGGACTCCTGGCCGCGCTGTACGCGCTCTGGGAAGGCTCGCTGTGGGGCATCGCGGCCCTGCACAGCGCCTGGAACTGGGCGCAGGGGAATGTCTTCGGCCTGGAGGTCAGCGGCAGCCAGGCCGGCGGAGGGGTCCTCTTCAACCTGCAGGCCACTGGCGCGGACTGGCTCACCGGCGGCGCGTTTGGGCCGGAGGGCGGCCTGGCGGTGACGGTGGTGCTCGGGATCGGCTTGGCGTTCCTGGCCTGGCGTTTGCGCCAACGATCAGGGAGCTTCATCCGCCCGGAATGATTCCGCCACAGAGCCACGGAGGCTTTATAGGACCTCTCTGTGTCTCCGCGCCTCTGGGGCCAAAACCACCTATTTAAGCGCGGCTTTGAACGCCCGCGCGAATTCAATTGCCGTCTGCACCGGCGCCGCGCTCTCGCCGATCGCCTTCACGCACGCCGACCCCACGATCACGCCATCGGCCAGCTCGCCCACGGCCCGCGCCTGTTCCGGGGTGCTGATGCCAAAGCCCACGCACAGCGGGAGCGGCGCGCCATGCCGCGTCTGTTCGGCCCGCACCCGCGCGACGAAATCCCCCAGGCCTTCGGACAACTCCTGGCGCGCGCCGGTGACGCCTGTTAGCGAGACCAGGTACACAAACCCTTGCGCCCCTTGCAAGACGCGCCGCAGGCGTTTATCCGGGGTGGTGGGCGCCACCATGCGGATCTGCGGCAGCGGCGCGCTGGCGGCTTCAAACTCGGCCGCTTCCTCGGGCGGCAAATCCGGCACGATAAAGCCGTCGGCGCCGGCCGCGGCCGCGTCACGCGCCAGGCGCTCCGGCCCATAGGCCAGCAGGGGGTTGTAGTAGCCCATCAACAGCAGCGGGATGGTCACCCCGCGCGCACGCAAGTCTCCCATGGCCCGCAGGGCCTTGGAGACCGTCATCCCTTGCCGCAGCGCAATCTGGGTGGCGTGCTGGATCACCGGCCCATCCGCCAGCGGGTCCGAGAAGGGCAGGCCGACTTCAATCAGGTCGGCGCCGTGCTTGGCCAAGGCTTCGATCACGTCCACCGAAATCTCGGGCGTGGGGAAGCCCAGCGGGTAATACGGCATGAAAGCGGGCCGGCGCTCGAAAGCGGCTGATAAGCGGGTCATTTCCCCAACTCCTGGATGATCGTGTTCAGGTCCTTATCCCCGCGCCCCGAGACGTTAACCACAATCACTTGATCCGGCCGCATGCGCGGGGCGCGTTTGACCGCCTCGGCCACCGCGTGCGCGGACTCCAGGGCTGGGATGATGCCCTCCGTGCGGCACAGCAGCTGCAGGGCCTCCAAGGCCTCGTGATCGGTGGCGGAGGTATAGAAGGCGCGCTCCTGGTCGCGCAGGAAGGCGTGCTCCGGGCCGACGGCGGCGTAATCCAGGCCGGCCGAGACCGAGTGCGTGTCCGCGATCTGGCCGTCCTCATCCTGCAACACAAAGGTGCGCGTGCCGTGGATGACGCCCAGCCGGCCGCGCGCCGCGTCGCCAAAGCGGGCCGCGTGCTTGCCCGTCTCCACGCCGGCCCCGCCGGCCTCCACGCCGATGAGTTCCACGCCGGCGTCCTCCAGAAACGGGTGAAACAAACCGATCGAATTCGAGCCGCCGCCCACGCACGCGATCGCCAGATCCGGCAGTTGGCCGGCCTGGGCCAGCACTTGTTCGCGCGTTTCGCGCCCGATCACGCTCTGGAAATCGCGCACCATGGTCGGGTAGGGGTGCGGGCCGAGCGCCGAACCCAACAAATAATGGGTGGTGCCGACGTTGGTCACCCAATCGCGGATGGCCTCGTTGATGGCGTCCTTCAGCGTCTGCGAGCCCGCCTCCACCGGCCGCACTTCCGCGCCGAGCAATTGCATGCGGAAGACGTTCGGCTGCTGGCGGGCGATATCCACCACGCCCATGTAGACCACGCACTCCAGACCCAGCAGGGCGGCCACGGTGGCGGAGGCCACGCCGTGCTGGCCGGCGCCGGTCTCGGCCACGATGCGCCGCTTGCCCATGCGCTTGACGAGCAGGCCCTGGCCCAGGGCGTTGTTGATCTTGTGCGCGCCGGTGTGCGCCAGGTCTTCGCGCTTGAGATAAATCTGCGCGCCGCCCAGGAGCGCGGTCAGGCGCTTGGCGTGGGTCAACGGCGTGGGCCGGCCGACATAGGTCCGCAGCCGGTCTTCAAACTCCGTCCGAAACGCCGGGTCATTCCGCGCCGCGACGTACGCGGCTTCCAGCTCGTCGAGCGCCGGCATCAGGGTTTCCGGCACAAACTGGCCGCCGTAGGGGCCGAACTTGTGGGGCAGGCGAGTGGTCATCGGGGGGTTCCCTCACTGGACTGAACGCGCGGCGGCGATCAAGGCGCGCACTTTGGCGTGATCTTTGCGGCCGGGCGCGCTTTCCACGCCGGAAGCCGCGTCCACCCCCCAGGGCCGCACCTGGGTGATGGCGTCCGCCACGTTGGCGGGCGTCAGGCCGCCGGCCAGCAGCAGCGGATATTGTTTCGCCAGCGGCCGGGCGGCGGACCAATCGGCGGTGTGGCCGGTGCCGCCGTACAAAGTGGGCGAATAAGCATCCACCAAAAACGCCGGCGCGCCGCAGCCGGCCGCCGCATACAGCGCGTGATCCGCGCCCACCCCGCGAAACGCTTTGAAGGCCCGCCCGTCCAGCGCCCGCAGCGCGTCCGGGGCCTCCTCGCCGTGGAGTTGGGCCAGATCCAGGCCGGCCGCCGCCAGGATCTCGGCCACCCGCGCCGGCGGCTCATTAACGAAGACCCCAATCAGTTTGACCGCCGGCCGCTGGCGCCGGACCGCCGCCGTTATTTCGGCGCAGGCCGCGGGCGTCAGATAGCGCGGGCTGGGCGGATAGAAATTAAAGCCCAGCAGATCGGCGCCCGCCTCCACCGCCGCTTGGGCATCTTCTAACGTGGTCAGACCGCAAATCTTGATATGCATAACAGGTTTCGCCACAAAGACACGGAGACACCGAGTCTCTGATTATTGTGGTTTCCGTTTTGATCTGCGGAAACGTTACCCTGAGCGGCGCAATCGGCCCGGGTTGTGCGCTGACAAGCGCAAATGGAAGCGGAAACCACTTTAAGCTCCGTGTCTCGGCATCTCTGTGGCCGATCCTGTTCCGGCCAGTTCCCGCACCTTGCCGGCGATGTCAGGCGCGGTCACCAGGGCCTCGCCCACCAGGACCGCGTCCACGCCCAGCGCGCCCACCTGGCGCACATGCGCGGCCGTAAAGAGGCCGGATTCTGAGACCACCGTGACGCCGGCCGGGATCAGCGGCCGCAGGCGGGCCGTGGTCTCCAGCGTGATGTCAAATGTCGTCAAATCCCGGTTATTGACGCCGATCAGGCGCACGCCCGGGATCCGCAGGGCGCGCTCGGTCTCGGCCGCCGTGTGGACCTCCACCAGCGCCGTCAGGCCCAGCGCCAGCGCCAGGGCGTGCAGGTCCTGCAGCGCGGCGTCCTCCAGCGCGGCCACGATCAGCAGGATGGCGTCGGCGCCGGCGGCCCGGGCTTCATACAACTGCACCGGCGCAAGCAGGAAGTCCTTCCGCAGCAGCGGCCGGGGAAAGGCATGTTCAAACCGCAGCGCCCGCAGCGTCGCCAGTTCCCCCAGGAAGAAGCGCTCGTCCGTCAGCACGGAGACCGCGGCGGCGCCGTTGCCGGCGTAGAGCCGCGCAATTTGGAAGAGATCAAGGTGCGCGGCCAGCACCCCGCGCGAGGGCGAGGCGCGTTTCAGCTCCGCGATCAGACGGGGGGCTGCCTCCGGCGGACGCGTCACCGCGGCCAAAAAATCGCGCGGCGCCGGCGCGTCCGCGGCCCGGGCCTGTTCAGCGGCCAGGTTCAGCCGCGCAATTTCCGTGCGCTTGTGGTCGAGGATCTCACGCAGTCGGTTGGACATAGGCGCGGCTGTACTCAATGAGGGCGTTCAGCTTCTGCAGTGCCGCGCCGGAATCCAGCGCCTCCCGCGCTTCGGCCAACGCGGCCGAAAAATCGCCGGTCTCGGCGGCCAGGGCGGCGGCGGCGTTCAACAGGACGGCATCGCGGCGCGCGCCGGCCAGCGTCCCGCCCAGCAGCGCGCGCATCATCACCGCACTCTCGTCCGGGGTGCCGCCGCGCAGGTCGGCCACCGTGGCGCGCGGCAGGCCCAGGTCAGCCGGCTCCAGCTCAAAGGTGGTGACCTGGCCGCGGTGGAAACGCGAGACCCGGTTGGGTCCGCCGGGGTTCAGTTCGTCCGCGCCGCCGTGGCCGTGGATCACCAGCGCCGCGCGCGAGCCCAGCTCACCCAGCACGCGCGCCAGCGGCTCGGTCAGCGCCGGGCTGTACACGCCGATCAGCTGCACGTCGGCGCCGGCCGGGTTGGTGAGCGGGCCGAGGACGTTGAAGATGGTGCGCTGGCCGAGCTCTTTGCGCGGACCGATGGCGTGGCGCATGGCCGGGTGGAATTTGGGCGCGAACAGAAAACCGATGCCCAGCTCGTCGATGGCGTGCCCGACCTGGGCCGGCGTCAGGTCCAGGTTGACGCCCAGCGCGCCCAGCACATCGGCGCTGCCGCACTGCGACGACGCGGCGCGGTTGCCGTGCTTGGCCACGGTGCGGCCGGCGCCGGCGATGACGAAGGCCGCGGCCGTGGAGATATTGAAGGTGTGCGCGCCGTCGCCGCCGGTGCCGGCGGTGTCATAGACCGGCGTTTGGCGCGGGGCCAGCGGCACCGGCACAGCGGTGGCGCGCATGGCGCGGGCCGAGCCCGTGATCTCGTCCACGGTCTCGCCCTTCATCCGCAGGGCGGTCAGGTAGGCGCCGATCTGGGCCTGGGTGGCCTGCCCGGTCATGATGACGTGCATGGCTGCTTGGGCCTCGTCGGCGCTCAGATCCTGGCGCTGAATGGCTTTGGCGATGAATGGCTTAAGCATAACGACCTCGCATTGCTGATTGACAATTGGGGATTGGTGATTGAAAGGGACAATCAGCAATCAGAAATCAACAATCCAAGAAATTCTTCAAGATCAGCTTGCCGTGCTGGGTCAAAATCGACTCCGGGTGGAATTGCACCCCGAAGGTTGGATGCTGGCGGTGCTTCAGACCCATCACCTCGCCCTCGGCCGTGAAGGCGGTCACTTCCAGCTCAGCCGGCACTGGCTCAAACACGATCAGCGAGTGATAGCGCGTGGCCTCAAACGGCGAGGGCACGCCTTCAAACAGGCCGGCGCCGTGGTGGAAGACCCGCGAGGTCTTGCCGTGCATCAGGCGCGGCGCGCGGTCCACCCGGCCGCCAAAGACGGCCCCCAAACACTGGTGGCCCAGGCAGACGCCGAGCACCGGGATTTTGCCCGTGAAGTGCCGGATGGCGTCATTGGAAACGCCGCCGTCGGCCGGGTCGCCGGGGCCGGGGGAAATCACCAGCTGATCGGGCGCCAGGGCGATCAGTTCCGCCAGCGTCACCTGGTCGTTGCGGAAGACCCGGATCTCGGCGCCCAGCTCGCCAAAATATTGGACCAGGTTATAAGTAAACGAGTCGTAGTTGTCGATCAAAGCAAGCATACCGGAGTCTCCCGCCACCGAGACACAGAGCCTCAGAGAATTGACCGAAGTACTCTCTGTGTCTCCGCGGCTCTGCGGCCAAGTCCTTTAAGCGCCCTAGGCATCATATTCACCAAATAAATCCACTTCATCCGCGAACAACTCGAGCGAATAGGCCAGGCCCGTGGCCTCGCGCACCTGCCGCATGGTCTCCTTGGCTTCGGCCTGCATGCGCCGGATGCCGGCCGCCAGGATATCCTGCGCCTGCTGGGGATGGGCCAGATAGTAGGCGCGCTGGGCGCGGATCGGCTCCAGAAAGGCGTTGAGCGCCTTGGTCAACCGGGCTTTGACCTCCACATCGCCGACCTGGCCGGCGCGGTAGCGCTCTTTCAGTTCCGCCACCTCGGCCGGGTTGGCGTTGAAAATATCGTGGTACGTGAAAACCGGATTGCCCTCCACCGTGCCGGGATCGGTGGCCCGCCGGCGGTTGGGGTCGGTGTACATCATCTTGACCTTGGCCTCGACCGTGGCGGCGTCATCCGACAGGTAGATGGCGTTATCCAGCGACTTGCTCATCTTGTTCTTGCCGTCGGTGCCGGCCAGGGTGGGGACGTGGCCGATCAAGGCTTCCGGCTCGGGGAAGACCGGGCCGTAGAGCAGATTGAAGCGGCGGGCCATTTCCCGCGCCAGCTCCACATGCGCCTGATTATCCTTGCCCACCGGCACCACCGCCGCGCGCGGCAGCAAGATGTCCACGGCCTGCAGGACCGGGTAGCCCAGCAAACCGAAGGGCATCGATTCAAGGTTGGCGTCGCGGGCCATGTCCTTGAGCGAGGGCAGGCGCTCCAGGCGCGGCACGCTCACCAGCATCTCAAAGATCAGGTTGAGCTCGTAGGTCTCGGGGATGGCCGACTGCACAAAGATCGTGCTGACCTGCGGGTCTATCCCCACCGCCAGGTAATCCAGCACAATCTCGCGGATATAGAGCGGGATCTCCCGGATGTGGTTGCGCTCCGGCCGGGTGGTCAGCGTGTGCAAGTCCGCGATGATGAAGAACGACTCGTACGTGTGCTGCAGCTTGACGCGGTTGACCAGGCTGCCCACGTAGTGGCCGAGGTGCAGCCGGCCCGTCGGGCGGTCGCCGGTGAGAAGACGCGGTTTCGGCATAAGGATTTCCTTTCCTGGGACGATGATCAGCCACAGAGACACGGAGACACAGAGATTTCCTCAACCATTGACCATGCGTTTGATGCCAGTCTTTAGCACAGCCACATTGAAATTGATGAGCAACCCCACCCGCAAACGCGTCAGCTTCAAATAGGTCAACAACTGCGCCTGATGGACCGGCAACAAAGAAGCCGCCGATTTAATCTCCACAATCACCTGCTCCGCCACGATCAAATCAGGCCGATAGCTGTCCTCCAGGACCAGGCCCTTATAGTGCACGGGCAGGGATTTCTGTCTGATCACTGTCAGGCGGCGCAAATTCAACTCGTGGGCCAAGCACATCTCATACGTCGACTCAAGCAGACCCGGCCCCAAAGCCTTGTGGACTTCAAGCGCGGCCCCGATAATCGCCTCGGTTAATAGGTCATCAGCCACAAACCACCTCTCCGTGGCTCTGTGTCTCGGTGGCTACCCCGCCTGTTCCGCCAGCTCCACGGCTTTCATCATGGCCTTGGCCTTGTTGACGGTCTCCTCGTACTCGCGCGCCGGGTCGGAATCGGCCACGATGCCGGCGCCGGCCTGCACGCTGACCGTGCGCCCGCGCGCCACCAGGGTCCGGATGGCGATGCAGGTATCCAGCGACCCATCAAACGAGAAGTAGCCGATGGCGCCGCCATACGGCCCGCGCGGCCCCGGCTCCAGTTCGGCGATGATCTCCATGGCCCGCACCTTGGGCGCGCCGCTGAGGGTGCCGGCCGGGAAGGTGGCGCGCACCAGGTCAAAGGCGCTCAGGCCAGGCTTCAGCCGGCCGGCCACATGCGAGACGAGGTGCATGACGTGCGAGTAATGCTCGACGGTGAAGAAATCCGGCACCTGGACACTGCCGTATTCCGAGACCCGTCCGAGATCGTTGCGGCCCAAATCCACCAGCATCACGTGCTCGGCGCGCTCTTTGGGATCGGCCAGCAGGTCCTTCTCCAGCGCCGTGTCTTCGGCCGGCGTCTGGCCGCGCGGACGCGTGCCGGCGATGGGGCGCAGGGCGGCCTGCCGGCCTTCGAGCCGCACCATCAGCTCGGGCGAGGCGCCCACCAGATAGAGCGGTTCGCCGTCCACGTCCCCAAACTCAAAGTAAAACATGTAGGGCGAGGGGTTCAGCCGGCGCACGGCGCGGTAGATGCTGAAGGGATGCGCGCCCGTCTCACGGGTGAAGCGCTGGGAGAGCACCACCTGGAAGATATCGCCGGCGGCGATGTACTCCTTGGCGGCCCGCACGCCGGCCTCATATTGCGCCTGGGTCAGGTTGGACGCGAAGGCGCCGGCGGGGGCAGAGTCGGCCGGCGGCGGGGCCGGCAGGGGGCCGCGCAGCGCCGCTTCCAGCTCATCCAGCCGCGCTTCGGCCGCGGCGGTGTCGCCGTCGAAGGCATGCGTGATCAGCACCAGGCTGCTGCGCGCGTGGTCGAAGGCCACCAGGGTATCGGTCAGCAGGAAGATTGCGTCCGGCAGGGGCGCCGCGGCCAGATGCTGGTGCAGGGTCGGCTCGAAGAAGCGCACGGTCTCATAGCCCAGGTAGCCCACCAAGCCGCCCAGAAAGCGCGGCAGGCCGGCGCGGTCGATGGCCGGGAAGCGCGCCAGCTCCGCTTGCAGGGCGTGCAGGAAATCACCGCCGGCGGGCAGCGGCACGGGGCGCGTTTGGCCGGCCGCCGAACATTCCAGCGCGCCGGCCCGGGCCACGTAACGGGCGCGGGGCTGCACGCCGATAAACGAGTAGCGCGCCACGCGCTCGCCGCCTTCCACGGATTCAAGCAAAAAGGACGGGCCGCGGCCGCGCAGTTTGAGGTACGCCGTGGTCGGGGTATCCAGGTCCGCCGGCAGTTCGCGCACCAGCGGACGCAGGGGGCTGGTTTGGGCAGGGGGGGCCAGTTCAGCCAACATGGGCAGCCTCCGGCGCTGGCGGGGACCAGCGCTTAACAAAACTCTCCCGCGCCATTTGGGACGAGCGCGGAAAGCTCGTGGTGCCACCCAATTGCTGAGACAGGCCGGCGCCCCCGCCAGACGACGGGGAAACAAAAAACCCTGTTGGTGATGACAACAGGGTTGGCCGCCAGTCTCACTCTTCCGGCGCCTCTTGGAGTGGATACCAATTTAGCGCCTGCGCGTTGATAACGGTCGCGTTTCCGGCCGAGCCTAGTGGTTGGGCGATGGTTGGCCGCCCTGACGTTCGGCTGGGCAACTCGGAGGTCCATTCAGCTTCCGCGCTTGGATCGGGCTTGCACCGTCGGGCGAACTCAGTTCACCCTTGCCCGACTCTCTGGCCGCCGCTGTGAAGCGTACTCGTCCTCGTCGTCGTATTTAGGCTATCGGATTGGCAAAGCTTATAGCACACAACGAAAACCGATGTCAAGCACCAGTTTCAAAACCGGCTCAGTCCCGCACCAATTCCTTGATGACATCGCGGGTCAGGCGGATCTCAAAGTGTTTGGGGCCGCTGGCGTCGGCGGTCAGGTACGGCAGGGAAATGGTGACGGCGGCCTGGGTCTTTAGTTCGCGCAGCGCATTCTGAGCCGCTTCCACCATGCGCTGGTAGGCCACCTTGTCGTCGGCCACCTTAACGCCGGTCTGCTCAAAGGCCTGGGAGAGCAGCCAGGCCACCACGGCCTGCTCCTCGCGGTCGGCGGGCGCCGCGAACCGTTTGGGGAGCGCGGCCTTGGGGCGCGGCGCCACGCCCTCGCGCCGGCGCACATACGTCCCCACCCCATAGGCTACCGCTACAACTACCAAAGCTAAAAAGATCAGCGTACCAATAGGCATGTAGTCTCAAGAAAACTCAAGTACCGGCGCCGCCCCAACCTGGGCCAGTGGGCCGGCCGCACCCGCGGCCCTAAGCGCCGTCTTCGGTCGGCGGGCGGCGGAGGCTGGCCGGCCGCATATCAGTCCACAATTCATTGATATAGTTCAAGCAGTCTTGCTTGGAGCCGGTCTTGCCGGCTTCGCGCCAACCCGCGGGGAGATCCCGGTCAGCCGGCCAGACCGAGTACTGCTCCTCGTCGTTCACCACCACCGTGTAGATCCGCGCGTCCTCAACTTCATCACGATTCATGGCGAACTCCTGAGTGAACGGCTCCGCTGTGGTCTCCAGTTGCCGCAGGGAAAGTATAGAGGAGATTACAGCCAGGAGCAAGGAGTGGGAGCCGGCGCGGCCAAACGCGGACACGGGGCCGCCCACTTAACCCGCCAGAACGCTTTGGAACTCGGCCCGCACGTGGGGATCCGCTTCGCCGGCGGCATAGGCCGCCACGCGCCCGGCGGCGCCCAATTGCCCCAGCGCCCAGCCGGCGTGACCGCGCACCAGGGCGCTGGCATCGGTCAGCCGGCGCTCCAAAGCCGGGATTAACTCGGGCCGGCCGCTGTTGCCGGCGGCCACACACGCGTTGCGCACCAAGCGTTCGCGCCCCAGCCGGGCCAGGGCCGTCCCCGCAAAGCGCGCCGGAAAACCGGCCGCGTCCAGATCCAGCAGATCCGCCAGCGGCGGCGCGGCGCGGTCTGGCGTGAGCGGAAAGAAGGCCGGCTCCAGCGTCGTGACGCCGAACCGCTGCCACGGGCACACGTCCTGGCACACATCACAGCCAAAGACCCAGTTGCCCACCTGCGGGCGCAAATCCCGGGGAAACCAGCCGTGATGCTCGATGGTCAAGTAGCTGATACAGCGGCGGGCGTCCAACATGTACGGCTCGGGAAAAGCCTGGGTGGGGCAGGCCGCCAAACACCGCGTGCAGGACCCGCATTGCGTTTCGCGGCCGGGCGGGTCATACCGATCGAACGCGGCCGTGGTCAGGATTTCACCCAGGAAGATGGTGCTGCCCCGGCGGGGATGAATCAATAGAGTGTTTTTGCCAATGAAACCCAGGCCGGCCTGCTGCGCATGGCCGCGCTCGAGGAGCGCGCCGGTATCCACGTAGACGCGGGTTGCGGCCGGCGCGGGACTCTGGGCGCGCAGCCAGTCCGCCAGCCTCTCCAGCCGCGCCGCCATTATCGGATGGTAGTCCGCGCCCCACGCGTAGGCCGCAATCCGGCCCCGGCCGGGATCAGTGAGCACGGCCGCCGGCGCGGCGCCGGTGCGGTAATCCAAGCCGACCATGATCAGAGATTGCACGCCGGGCAGGATGAGGTTGAGATCCCGCCGGCGGGCCAGCCGATCCGGGCGGGCCAGATACGCCATCTCCCCATGCCGGCCGGCCGCCACCCAGGCCAGGTAGGCCTCCAGGTGCGGGGCCGGCCGCGCCGGCGTCACGCCGGCCAGGTTGAAGCCGAGGCCGGCCGCCTGAGCCTTGAGCGCCAGCGTTGAGATCACCATGCGGCCATCCTAACATACGGCCGCCGGTCGGTGAAAAAAAGGACAAATTTAGTTGGCTTTCTTTGAGAGGCTGTGCTATAAGACGCGTCCCACAGTCCCACATATCCACGGAGGAGAGCATGAAACGCAAAGCGTTCTGGTCGCTGTTGCCGGCCGCCGCCTTAGTTGTTTCCGCCTGCGCCCCGGCGGCGGCGCCCACGCCGGCGGCGCCCGGCGGGCCATTGGCCAGCATCGGGGAAGGTGAAGGCGAAGTGGCCATCGTTTCCTGGGCTGGCTATATCGAGCGCGGCGCCACGGACCCGAAGTTTGACTGGGTGACCCAATTCGAGAAGGACACGGGCTGCAAAGTCACCAACAAGACCGCCGCCACCTCGGACGAGATGGTGGCCCTGATGAACGAAGGCGGCTTTGACCTGGTGACGGCCTCCGGCGACGCCAGCAACCGCCTGATCTCCGGCGGGCGCGTCCAGGAGATCAACATCAGCTTGGTCCCCAGCTACAGCAAGATTGACCCGCGCCTGCAGAACGCGCCCTGGCACACCGTGGACGGCAAGCATTACGGCGTGCCGTATCAATCCGGCTCCAATGTGCTGATGTACAACACCGAGGTCTTCGGCGACCAGAAGCCGGACAGCTGGAATGTGGTCTTCGAGGAGATGACCCTGCCGGACGGCCAGAGCAACAAGGGCCGGGTGCAGGCCTACGACGGCCCGATCTACGTGGCCGACGCCGCCCTGTATCTGATGGCCCACCAGCCCGAGCTGGGCATCCAGGATCCGTATGCCCTGACCCGCGACCAGTTCAACGCCGCCCTCGACCTGCTGCGCCAGCAACGCGAGTTGATCGGCCGCTACTGGCACGACGCCTTCATCCAGATGGATGACTTCACCAACGAAGGCGTGGCCGCCTCCGGCTCGTGGCCGTTCCAGGCCAACCTGCTGGCCTCGGGCGGGGCGCCGATCGCGTATGTCGTCCCCAAGGAGGGCGCCACCGGCTGGGCCGACACGACCATGCTGCACATTGACGCCCCGCACCCGAACTGCGCCTACAAGTGGCTGGAGCACTCGCTCAACCTGAAACTGCAGGGCGACCTGGCGGCCTGGTTCCAGACCATCCCGGTGGTCCTGGACGCCTGCCAGGGCAATGAACTGCTGGGCGAGAACGGCTGTGTGGCCAATGGCCTCAACACCTTCGACGAAATCCGCTGGTGGCGCACGCCGACCACCGACTGCGGCAATGGCAGCAAGGACTGCGTGCCGTACCATGAGTGGGTGACGCAGTACGTGGCCGTCATCGGCGGCCGCTAAACCCAGGCCACTTGACCCAGACCGACGGACGATCGCCGGCTAAACTCCGGCGATCGTCCGTCGTCTCACCTACGTATGAGCCTCAACCCACCCGCCGTCCGCTTCACCAACGTCAGCCGCCATTTTGGCGAGGTCCGCGCTGTGGACGCCGTCAACCTGGATATCCAGAGCGGCGAATTCTTTACCCTGCTCGGCCCGTCCGGCTCCGGCAAAACCACCTGCCTGCGGATGATCGCGGGCTTTGACCAGCCCACCGCCGGCGCCATCCTGCTCTATGGCCGGGAGGTGACCAACCTGCCGCCCTATGAGCGCGAAGTCAACACGGTGTTCCAGGATTACGCGCTCTTCCCGCACATGACGGTGGGCGACAACGTGGGCTACGGGCTGATGATCAAGCGCGTGGCCCGCGCCGAGCGCGACCAGCGCGTGACCGAGATGCTGGAGCTGGTGCGCCTGCCGGGGCTGGCCGGCCGCAAGCCCTCCCAGCTCTCCGGCGGCCAGCGCCAGCGCGTGGCCCTGGCGCGCGCGCTCATCAACCACCCGCGCGTCCTGCTGCTGGATGAGCCGCTGGGCGCCCTGGACCTGAAACTACGCCAGGAAATGCAGGTGGAACTGAAGTCCATCCAGCAGCGCGTCGGCATCACCTTCGTCTTCGTCACGCACGATCAAGAAGAAGCCCTGACGATGAGCGACCGGATCGCGGTCTTCAACCGCGGCCGGATCGAGCAGGTGGGCGCCCCGGCCGAGATCTACGAAAGCCCGGCCACGGCGTTTGTGGCCGGCTTTGTGGGCATCTCCAACCTGGTACGCGGCGCGGCGGCCCAGGCCCTCACCGGCCGGCCCGAAACCTTCACCGTCCGCCCGGAGAAGATCCACCTGCGCGAGCCCGGCACACCGCTGGCCGCGGACGAATACGGCGGCGACGGCCGCATCCGCGAGGTGGTCTACCTGGGCATGCACACGCGCTATCGGGTCAGCCTGGAGTGCGGGTGCGACCTGATGGTGGTGGAGCAGAACCTGCGCACCACCTCGCTGGATGTGCGCGCCGCGCAGGACCGGCCCGTGCGCCTGACCTGGGAACGCGCCCATACCCGCGCGCTGGCGGATTAACCCATGGCCGCCGCCGCTCCCCGCCCGCCGGCCGGCCCCGACGCCTGGGGCCGGCTGTCCACCTTTTTTTACACCCGCCCGCGCCTGCTGCTGCTGGCCCTGCTGGCGCCGCCGCTGCTCTGGCTGGGCGTCGTCTATCTGGGCTCGCTCCTGGCCCTGCTGGTCCAGAGCTTCTACGCCATCGACGAGTTCACCGGCCGGGTGGTGCGCGTGTTCACCCTGCGGACCTACGGCCAATTACTCGACCCCGCCAACGTCGATATTTTCGCACGCACCACGGCCATGGCCGCGGCCGTGACCGTGGCGGCGGCGCTGCTGGCGTTTCCGCTGGCGTATTTCATCGCCCGCTACGCCGCCGGCCGGCTGAAGGCCTTGCTCTATTTGGCCGTGATCCTGCCGCTCTGGTCCAGTTACATCGTGCGCGTGTATGCCTGGAAGTCCATTCTGGCCCGCGAAGGCATTCTCAGCTGGGTCTTCGCCCAACTGGGGCTCAGCGGGGTGCTGGACGCGGTGCTGGCCCTGCCCGGCCTGGGGGGATCGTCCTTGTCCACCTCGGCGCTGGGGATGTTCCTGGTCTTTCTCTACATCTGGCTGCCCTACATGATCCTGCCCATCCAAAGCGCGTTGGAGCGCGTGCCAGCCTCCCTGCTGGAAGCCTCCGGCGATCTGGGCGCGCGGCCGGGCGAGACCTTCCGGCACGTCATTCTGCCGCTGGCGTTTCCGGGCGTGGTGGCCGGCTCCATCTTCACCTTCTCGCTGACGCTGGGGGATTTCATCATCCCCAGCATCATCGGCAATTCGAGCTATTTCATCGGCATGGCCGTGCTCCGGCACCAAGGGACGGCCGGCAACGTCCCGCTGGCGGCGGCCATGACCGTGGTGCCGATGTTGATCATGGGCGTCTACCTGCTGGTGGCGCGCCGGCTGGGGGCTTTTGATGCGCTGTAAAGCGGGGACTCCGGGACCAGTGACTGATGAACCGAAATAACAACCGCGCCCCGCTGGGCCTGACCCTGACCGCCGGCGCCGTGCTGCTCTTTCTGCACGGCCCGCTGGCCGTGATTGTGCTCTACGCCTTCACCACGGAAGAGACCGCTTTCACCTTCCCGCCGCCCGGCCTGACGTTGAAGTGGTTTCCGGCCGCCTGGGCGCGCACCGACCTGTGGGAGGCGCTGTGGCTGTCGGTGCAGGTCGCCTTCGTGGCCATGTCGGTGGCCGTCGTCCTGGGGCTGCTCACGGCCCTGGCCGTCAACCGGCGCTTCTGGGGCCGGGAGGCCATCACCTTCCTGGTCATCCTGCCCATCGCCCTGCCCGGCATCGTCACCGGCATCGCCCTGCGCTCGGCCCTGAACCTGATGGATCTGGACTTTACTTTCTGGACCATTGTCATCGGCCACGCCACTTTCTGCATTGTGACGGTTTACAACAACGTCATCGCCCGCCTGCGCCGCACCGCGCCTTCGCAAATCGAAGCGTCAATGGACCTGGGCGCGACCGGCTTCCAGACTTTCCGGTATGTGCTCCTGCCGACCATCGGCACGGCGGTGCTGGCCGGCGGCATGCTGGCCTTCGCCTTGTCCTTCGACGAGGTCATCGTGACCACCTTCACGGCCGGCCAGCAGGCCACCCTGCCCATCTGGATCCTGGAACAACTCTCCCGGCCGCGCGACCGGCCGGTGACCAATGTGACGGCTTTCTTCGTCATCGCCGTCACGGCCATCCCGATCCTGCTGGCCCACCGGCTGACCCAGGCCAGCGCCGACGAGCAATAACCCAGCCCTAACCTGTCCGCCGGGCGGCCTCGATCAAAGCGAGGCCGCCCGGTCTGTTTAACCAGCGGTTTAGCCGGCCTTCATCGCCGTTTTACAGACCGCGCCGGCCGGGCCAGTTACCCTAAGTGGTGACGGGGCAAGGTCAGCGTCTTCCTCGATCGGCTTCCCACCCTGCGGACGGTCAGGCCGCCGCGCGCAGTGGTCGGCCCGGCCTCTTTACGCGAGGCGTTCCGGGTCATCCGTGAGAGTCCGGCGGGCGCGATCCCGGGCCGCCGGCGGCGGCATACCATGAGGTGCATCTATGGACAGTGATTACGCGTGGTTTGGCGGCGCATTGGGGCTGGGCGTGGCCGGCATCCTGCTGGCGGCGCGGCTGGTCTATCAGCGCGGCCTCGCCATCCGGCTGGCGCTGATTTCCGTCATCTGTAACGCCGTCGTCGCGGCGCTCTCGTTTTTCCTGGGCCGCGCCGGGCTGACGGTGGTCACGGTGGGGCTGGCCCTGCTCGTCGGCGGGCCGGTGGTGCTGGTGCTCATGACGCTGGTGATCCGCCAGGTGATCAACCCGGTGCGGCAGCTGACCGCGCAGGCGCAGGCCCTCTCGACCGGGGACCTGACCCCCATGCCTCAGCCGCACGCCAAAGATGAAATGGCGGTGATGGCCGGCGCCTTTCAAGCGCTGGCCGCGTACCTGCAAGGGCTGGCCGAACAGTCCGGCCGGCTGGCGCAAGGCGACCTGACAGCGGAGGTGGCACCGCGTTCCAATCAGGATGCGCTGGGGCAGGCCTTTCACACCATGATCGCCAATCTGCGCACGTTGGTGCGGCAGGTGGCCGAGAGCGCGGACAATATGAGCAAGGCGGCCGGCCGGATCACGACCGTGGCCCAGTCCACGCGCGGCGCCGTGGAGCAGATCACAGACCGGCTGAAGGATGTGGCCGGCGGCGCCGTTCAGCAGACTGACGGCATGAGCCAGGCGGCGCGGACCGTGGCCCAGGTGTCGCACGCCATCGCGGGCGTGACGGACGGGGCGCGGGAACAGGCCGGCGCCGTCGAACGGGCGGCCGGCATCACGGCCCGGATCACGGGCGGGATGGCCGCCGTGGCCGATAACGCCGCGGCCGGCGCGCGCGGCTCGGCGGCCGCGGCCCAGACGGCCCGCAGCGGCGTCACCACCATCGGCTCCAGCCTGCAGAGCATGCGGCGCATCAAGACCACCACCGAGCGCGCCCGGAGCCGGGTGAGCGACATGGGGGCGCGGTCGGCCCAGATTGGCGGCATTGTCGAAACCATTGACGAGATCGCCCGGCAGACCAGCCTGCTGGCCCTGAACGCCGCCATCGAGGCGGCCCGCGCCGGCGAGCACGGCCGCGGTTTCGCGGTGGTGGCGGCCGAGGTCCGCAAGCTGTCGGACCGTTCCACCCAGGCTACCGGGGAAATCGGCGGTCTGATCCGGGACATCCAGCATACCGTGGCGGAGGCCGTGGCCGCCATGGACGAGGGCGCGGCGGAGGTCGAGGCCGGCGCCCTGAGCGCCGATGAGGCCGGCCAGGCCCTGACCGCCATCGGCCCGGCCGTGGAGGCCGTCAGCAGCCAGGCGCAGGCCATTGCCACGGCCGCCCAGGAAACGCGTGGGCTGGCCGGCGACCTGGACCACGCCATGCGGACGGTCTCAGATATCGGCCTGGCCAACCGCACCGCGGCGGCGCAAATTGCCACGGACGCCGGACAGGTGGCCGCGACCGTGAGCCAGGTGGCCGACGTCAGCGAGGCCAACCTGGTGCTTACCGACGAAATGAGCGCGGCCGCGGCCGCGATGAACGACCACATGCAGGAGCTGGTGGCGGCCACGCAGACCTTGAATGATCTGGCCGGCGTGATCCAGCAGCGCGTCTTCAAGTTCAGCCTGGCCAAGGTGTCCGGCAAGGTCTCGCGCGGCAACGCGCTGCTCGGCCGGCTGAAGTTTGTGGAAGAGCGTTACGGCCGGCCCGGTCTGGAGCGCGTGCTGCGGGCGCTGCCGCCGGAGGCGCAGCGGCTCTTGCGCGGTCAGGTTGACCCCAACGGCGAATACCCGCCGGAACTCCTGGGCGCGCTGACGAATGCGATCCGGCAGGAGCTGGCGGGCGGCTCGGACGATATCCTGCGCGAGATGACGCGTTACCGGGCCAAGTTCGACGTGCTGCCGGGCGGCGCGCTCACCCAGCACTTCCGGGCCGGCGACCCCGGCTTCATCATGCGGCGGATGGATCTCTGTCTGCGCCACAATTGGGGCGAGGGCGTCACGGTGAAGACGTTTGAGCTGGCGCCCAACCACATCCGCCAGACCGTGGATATGGGCCGCCAACAGCCGCGCGAGCGCTGCACTTACAACCACGTCGGCTGGATGGAAGGCGTAATTGAAGCCGCCGGCGGCGTGCCGCACATCCGCAAGACCAAGTGCATGCATGCCGGCGACCCGGTCTGCGAGTATGACATCCGCTGGGACCCGCGCCCGGCCGGCGCGGCCGTTCCAACCGCCGTCCGCGCCGGGCGTTGACCGGCCCGTAACCTCCGCCGCGCTCTAGAACAGGCTGGCCTGGCGGGGCGCCGCGTCCCCCCACGCCGGCAAAGGCGGCAGGGCCTGGCGCGCGTCCACCAGCGCATGCAGGCGCCGCGCCATCTCCGGCGCAAAGGTGTCATCCGGATTGTGGAGAAAAAAGAAGACCTCGTCACCGCCGGCCAGCCAGGCGGCGACGCGTTCCGCCCACGCGCTCAGCCAGGGCTCATTGGCGGCCGGCTCGGGCTGGCCCACCAGCCGCACGAACGCGAACGGGGCGGTGCGGGTGTGGCGCGGCGGAAAACGGGGCTTGCGGTCCTGCGCTTCCCGCACGGCCGGGCTGTGCTCGGGCGGCAGGCTGAACAGCGGCGTGGTGTCGAAGATCACGCGCGCGGCGCCGTGGGCGCGGAGCAGGTCATCCAGCGCGGCCTCGGCCGGCCCGCCGAAGAAATCGGCGTGGCGCGGCTCCACGGCGTAGCGGAACTCGCGCGGCAGGCTGGCCAGGTAATCCGCCAGCGCGCCCAGGTGCTGGCCGCTGAACGTCGGCGGCAGCTGGAGGAAGGCCGGCCCGCACCGGTCGCCCAGGCGGGCCAGCCGGTCCAGGAACTCCGTGGTCTCGGCCGCCGCCCCGCGCAAGCGCCGGCGGTGGCTGATGGTCTGCGGGAATTTCAGGCAAAAGCGGAAGCCGGGCGGGGTTTCAGCGCGCCAGCGCTCCACCACGGCGGCCTCCGGCAGGGCGTAGAAGGTGGTGTTGCCCTCCACGGTGTTGAGCCGCCGGCTGTACAGACTCAGGAAATCACGCGCCTGGGCGCCGGCCGGGAAGAAGCGGCCGGGCCAGGTCTTCAATCCCCACATCGGACAGCCAAGATACAGAGGCATCGGGGTTAAATCAAAAGGGCCGGCCGCGGTCAGGCAGCCGGCCCCCTGGCGCGGGCGGCCTCAGCCGGGCAGGAATGACGTCACCTTGGCCCACAGCTCGCGGATATTGATCGGTTTGGACATATACACATCACAGCCGGCGTTGAGGGCTTTTTCGGCGTCGCCGCGCAAGGCGTTGGCGGTGATGGCGATGACGGGCAGGGTGCGCAGGTCCGCGTGGGCGCGGATGCGCCGCGCCACTTCATAGCCGTCGATATCAGGCAGGTTGATATCCAGCAGGATCAGGTCCGGCCGGCGCGCCTCGGCCTCCGCCAGGCCGCTCAGGCCGTTGGCGGCCCACAGGAATTTGTAGCCGCGGGCCTCCAGCGCGCGCTGGACCAGCAGCATGTTATCCGGGTTGTCCTCGATATACAGGATTGTCGACGCCATCTCACGCCTCTCCATTCCGTCCGCTTTTTTCGTCCAACACCTGCACCACCTGCTCCACAAAGGCGCGCGGCGAGAGCGAACCCTTTTGATACAGCGCCTCGATGGTGCCGGTCAAGCGGGCGCGTTCATCCGCCGTAATATCCTTGGCGCTGACCACGATCACGGGAATGGCGTGGGTGCGCGCGTCGCGCCGCAGCGCCTCGATCAGGCTGAAGCCGTCCATCTCCGGCATCGTCAGGTCGCTGATGATCAGGTCCGGCCGGCGCGCCTGCGCCAGGGCCAGGCCTTCCGCCGCGCTGGGCGCGTGGAAGACCCGGTAGGATTTCTTGGCCTCCAACAGCCGCCGGATCAGCAGCGCGTCGTCGGAATTATCGTCCACAATCAGGACGGTGGTGACTTTCTCGTCCAGCGCGTTCAGGGCCGAGGCCAGGCCCTCGCGCGGCGCCGGCTGCATGTCGTCGCTGAGATGCACGTCCACGTGCCATTCTTCGCCCAGGACGTGTTTTTCCACCGGGAAGGTGTGGCCGCTGCCGTTGACGACCACGCACTCGTCCGGCCCGATGATACCAGCCTGGAGCAGCTTCTCCAGACCGGCAAACGCCACGGCCGTGGCCGGCTCGACGGCCATCCCCTCGGTCTTGGCCAGGCTGAGCATGGCGTCCCAGGCCTGGCGGTCGGTGACGCTTTCCATCGCGCCGCCATACATCTGGGTCAGCCGCCACAGGTGGGTGTAGGTCTTGCCGGGGTCACCGGTGGAGAGCACGGCGATGCGCGTCTCCGGCGTCACGGGCGCGGCCGTCTCCCGGCCGGCCTTGAAAGCGTGCACCATCGGCGCGCAGCCCTCGGCCTGCAGCACGCCCAGCTTGGGGATTTTATCGATCAGACCCAGGGCATGCAGTTCGCGAAAGCCGTGGTACACGCCCAGCGGCCCCAGTCCGCCGCTGACCGCCTGCAAATACCAATCCGGGGCGCGCCAGCCCAACTGCTCCACGATCTCGTAGGCGATGGTCTTCATGGATTCGACGGCCGGCACACTGCGCGCGCCGCGGTCCAGCAGCAGGTTGCGCCGGCGGGCGAAATCGGCCGCGATCTGTTTGGTCTGGTCGTAGTTGCCGCTGACCTTGACGACCTCGGCCCCAAACAGCGCGGTCTCGCGCAGCTTCTCGTTGGGGACCAGGCTGGTCATGAAGACCCACAGCTTGATGCCGGCCCGGGCGCAGGCGGAGGCATACGCCACAGCCGCGTTGCCGGTGGAGGCGATGACGCACTCGCGGATGCCGGCCGCCAGCATGGCGGCCACCGAGACGGCGGCCTGCCGGTCTTTAAAGGAGCTGGTGGGGCCGTGGCGTTCGTCCTTGATGTAGAGCTGGGGGTGGTTGAGCGCAGCGGCGTAGCGGCGGGAGAGCTGCAGGGGCGTGCCGCCGGCGCTGTTGAGATCAAAGCGCAGCGGATCATCCACCGGCAGGATGTCATGGTAGCGCCACAGGTTGGCCGGCCGGCCGGGCAGGCCGCGCAGCACCTCGCGCTTGAAAGCGGCGTAATCGTAGTACGCCTCCAGCCACTCGCCGCCGCAGGCCGCGCAGGCCGCGGGCGTGAAGGGCCGGTAGCTTTGGGTGTGGCCGCAGGCCACGCATTGCAACCCGTGCGGATTCGCCATCCCGCGCCTTTAGAAGTCGTCGGCCGGCGCCAGCGCCTTGAATTCGGCCGGCAGGTCGATGAAGAAGCGCGCGCCTTCGCCGGGCGCGCCGCGGCTTTCGGCCCACAGCCGGCCGCCGTGCAGTTCGATCAGATGGCGGCTGATGGGCAGGCCCAGGCCGGTGCCGCCGGTCTTGCGCGTGGTGGAGGTGTCCACCTGGCTGAAGGCCTCGAAGATGCTCTCCAGCTTGTTGGCGGGGATGCCGATGCCGGTATCCCGCACGCAGATCAGCACGCGCTCGCCCTGGCGCTCGGCCGAGATGGTGACGCCGCCGGTCTCGGTGAACTTCACCGAATTGCCGATCAGGTTGATCAGCACCTGGCGCAGGCGGATGTGGTCGGCCTCGACAAACAGCGCGCCGGCCTCCGGCAGCAGCGGGCGCAGATAGAGCCGCTTCTCGCGCGCCAGCGAGCCGGTGATATCGAGCACTTCGGCCACCACGTCGGCCACGTCCAGCGGCTCGGGGCTGATGGTCATCCGGCCGGCCTCGATCTTGGCCATATCCAGGATGTCGTTGATCAGGTTGAGCAGGTGCTGGCCGTTCTTCTGCACCACTTTCAGGTCGGTCTCCATCCGGTCGGTCAGCGCGCCGTCCAGGCCTTCCAGGATGACATCCGTGAAACCAATGATGGAGTTGAGCGGCGTCCGCAGCTCATGGCTCATGTTGGCCAGGAACGACGATTTGAGCTGATCCAGCTCGCGCAGGCGGTTCACCGTGGCCGCTTGCTCGGCGTACAAGTTGGCGTTCTGCAGGGCAATGGCCACTTGCGCGGCCAGCGTGCTCTGGATGCGCGCGTCCTCGTCCGAGAAGGCCGCCGGCCGGTCGGCCAGGACGTGGAAGACCCCCAGCAGGTGGTCGCCGACGAGCATCGGCACGGCCAGCTCGGCGCGGGCGTCGGGCAGCGCCGGCGAGCGCAGGTCATCGTCCAAGGCGTGCCGGTCCTCCACAATCACCGCGGCCCGCCGCTGAACCGCCTGGGCCACGGCGGCGCGTTCCAGCTGCGCGGGGATGATCTGCCCGGCGGTCAGCAGCGCCCGGCCCAGTTCCCCGGAGGCCGCCGCCAGATGCAGGGTCTCGCTCACTTCGTCATACAGGTAAACCTGCGCGTGGTACAAGCCAAACCGCTCACGGGTTAGGTCCACCACCGCCTGCAGCAGCTGCCGGCTCTCCAGGATGGTGGAGGCCACCGTGCTCACCTGCGCCACAGTCTCCAACTGGGTAGAGAGGCGCTCCTGGCGCGAGAGGCTCTCCATGGTTTGCTCGGTCAGGCGCAGGTTTTCCAGATGCGCGCTCAAGCGCTCGGCCACGGCGGCCGTGATGGCGGCGGCTTCGTCGGCCGGCAAAGCCGGCTCGGCCACGGCCAGCCGGCCCACCGCCGCGCCCTGCACCTCCAGCGGCCACACCTGGCCGGCCTCTTCCTCCCAGACCCCGGCCGGCACTGCCTGCACGGCCTGGACCTCGCTCAAGTCATACATGAAAGCGCGCGCCGTGTCGGGCTGGCGCAGGTAGCTCTGCCAGCTCTCGCGGGACAGCCGGCGGGTCAGCGCGTTCAGCTCGGCCAGGGCCTTTTCCGAGCGCTCAAACGAGCGCGCGTTTTCCAGCGCCACCGCCACCTGCGCGGCCAGCGTGGTCTGGATATTGGCATCGGCGGCGGTAAAGCGGCCGGCCTCGGCCGCCTGCACGTCCAAGACGCCCAGCACCTGCCCGCCCACCAGCAGGGGCACGGCCAGCTCGGCGCGCGTGGCCGGCAGGAGCGGGTGCGGCAGGAAGTTCGGGTCGGCGGTCACGTCATTGACGATCACGGCGCGGCGTTCGCGCGCCGCCTGGGCCACCAGGGATTGGCGGCGGTTGAGGGCGATGCGCCGGCCTTCGGCCACCATCTGCCGGCCCACCTCGCCGGCGCCGGCGGTGAGCACCAGCGTATCGCCCTCGGCATTGAGCAAATAGACGTGCGCGTGATAGAGCTGGAAGCGCTCTTTGGCCAAATCCACCACCGCTTCCAGCATCGTCTGCGGCTCGCGCACGGTGGCGACGGCGGTCCCCACCGCGGCCACGGTCGCCAATTCGGTGGCGCGCTTCCGCGCCTCGACGAACAGCCGCGCGGTCTCCACCGCGCTGGCCACCTGCCGGGCGATGGTCTCCAAGAGATTGATGGCGCGCGCGTCAAACTGGTACTCCGGGTCGGCGCTGTCCAGGGCGATGGTTCCCAGC
>JAGOBN010000263.1 GCA_017999235.1 Anaerolineales bacterium
GTTTCCACGTCCCGCAGCTCGGCTTGCAGGCCGGCGCGCAGCTGGTGCAGGCGTTTAACGTAGCCGAAGAAATCCTCGGCGCGCAGGAAGAATCCGGTGCGGGTGCGGTGCGCCCAATCCAGCCGGGCGGCGTCCGCCAGGGGCTGGAGGTGGGCCAGGGTGCGGTCGGCGGCCGCGTCCTCGGCGCCAGCCGTGATCAGGCGGGCGGCCGTGGCCAGGGCCTCCAGGAACGTCGACTTGCCGGAGCCGTTCTCGCCGACCAGGAACGTGATCGGCGTGGTGAACGTCACCGCCGCCTGGGCGAACGGCAGGTTAAAGGGGAAGCCGGCCGCGGAGGCCGGCTCAGGCAGCTCAAAACGGACGGCGCGCAGATGAACCGTCACCGCGCCGGCTGGGTTACGCTTCCTCCAACGCCTTCTCGGCGCGCTTCTGTTCCTTGGCGCGCTGTTCGGTGTTGAGGATGCGCTTGCGGATGCGTAGGCTCTGCGGCGTCACTTCCAGCAGCTCGTCGTCGCTCAGGTATTCGATGCACTCGTCCAGGCTCATGCGGCGGGGCGGCGTGAGCGCCACCAGGATTTCGGCCCGGGCCGCGCGCACGTTAGTCAACTGCTTCTTCTTGCAGATATTGAAGAGCAGGTCCTCCGGCCGGACGTGCTCGCCCACCACCATGCCCTCGTAGACGTCCACGCCCGGGTCGATGAAGAGCATAGCGCGGTCTTCGGCGTTGCGGATGGCGTAGGCCGTGGACGACCCCGCCTCCATGGCCACCACGCTGCCGAGTTCTTTCTGCTCGATGCCGCCGGCGTAGGGCAGATAGTCGTGGAAGAGCGAGTGCATCTGGCCGGTGCCCTGGGTGGCGGTCAGGAACTGGTAGCGGAAGCCGAGCAGGCCGCGCGTCGGCACGATGTAGGTCATGTAAACCGAGCCGTCGCCGCCCTGGTTCATGTTGGTCATCTGGCCGCGGCGCCGGCCGAGCATTTCAATGACGGTGCCCATGTGGCTCTCGGCCACCTCGATGTGCACTTCCTCGAACGGCTCCAGGGTCTCGCCGGCCAGGCCTTTGATGTTGATCACCTCCGGGCGGGAGACTTCCAGTTCGTAGCCCTCGCGGCGCATGGTCTCGATCAGGATCGCCAGGTGCAGCTCGCCGCGCCCAGAGACGCTGAACTTATCGGCCTGCTGGGTGTCTTCCACGCGCAGGGAGACGTTGTGCTCCAGCTCACGCGCCAGCCGGTCCCGGATGTGGCGGGAGGTGACGTACTTGCCTTCGCGCCCGCCGAAGGGCGAGGTGTTGACGCCAAAGGTCATCCGCACGGTGGGCGGCTCCACCCGGATGCCGGGCAGGGCGATGGGGGTTTCGGGGTCGGCCACGGTGTCGCCGATATGGGCTTCATCCATGCCGGCTACGGCCACCAGATCGCCGGCCGAGGCTTCCTCCACCTCCACCTTGGCCAGCCCCTGGAAGGCGAACAAGTAGCTCAGGCGATAGTTGCTGACATGCCCCTCGTGGTCGATACGGGAGACCATCTGGCCGCGGCGCAGCTTGCCGTTGAAGATGCGGCCGACCGCCATCAGGCCCTTGTAATCGTCGTACGTCAGCGTCGTCACCAGCATTTGCGTGGGCGCGTCCGGGTCCACTTTCGGCGGCGGGATATGGGACAGGATCGCCTCATAGAGCGGCTGGTAGTCCGGGGAGAGCTCGGGGGTCAAGCTGGCCCGTTGGGTGAGGGCGTTGCAGTAGATGACCGGGAAGCTGGCTTGCGCATCGCTGGCGCCCAGTTCGATGAAGAGATCAAAGGTTTTATTGAGCGTGTCGGCGGGCTCGGCGTCCTTGCGGTCCACCTTGTTGATCACCACGATCACCTGGTGGCGCATTTCCAGGGCCTTGCGCAGGACGAAGCGCGTCTGGGGCATCGGGCCTTCGGCGGCATCCACCAACAGCAGCACGCCGTCCACCATGTTCATCACGCGCTCCACCTCGCCGCCGAAGTCGGCGTGGCCGGGCGTGTCCACGATGTTGACCTTGACGCCCTTGTAGACGAAGGCGGCGTTCTTGGCGAAGATAGTGATCCCGCGCTCGCGCTCCAGGTCGTTGGAGTCCATCACGCGCTCCACCACCTGTTGGTTTTCACGGAAGGTGCTGGCCTGGCGGAGCAGGCCGTCCACCAGAGTGGTTTTGCCGTGGTCGACGTGGGCGATAATCGCGATATTGCGGAGGTCAGAACGTTCGATCTGCATACCCAATCCCTATGGCGGCCGAAGGCCTGGGCCGCCGGCTTACAAAACAAAACCCCGGCCTGGTCGTGCCGGCCGAGGGCTGGAAACACCGTGCATCGTTAATAAAGATGCTTGGATAATCATATCATGAAGGCCGAGGCCCGGCGAGAGGCGTTTGGCCGGCCCCTGGTTGGCGCGCCGAGCACCTTGGGCCAGTAACCAAAACCTAGACTCTCCGACTTATTTAATAATGTCGACATGAATTAGCCGCCCACACTGCGACTAAACCGCCAACCACTGCTTTGTTTAACACCTCAGGGCGGCAGCCCTATCTGTTCCGGGCTTGCTAGGAGTGAAGGGGTAAGGCAAGCTTGGTCACTGCCGTATAGTTGGATCTATTCTACATATATTTGCGGGTATAGGACGAAATTACCCTTTAGGTTGCTGTCATTCTAGCTATACTTAACCGTAAGATCGGTAGGCCTTGTCGATTTATGTTTATATAAACAGAAATCTTACGATATGACAATCAAACGTTCGTTAGCGGGCTTACTTGTTTATCTGGCGTTTTTCTACAATGTTGAGCGCCTGGACTTTGGCCAACAAAACATTGTTGACTTGAATACTTTTATTTATGTCTTGGTGTTGGCGGCGATTGTTTCTCAAGTTGTGTTTCAACCGATTGCTCGGATGAAAATTGGCTCGCAAATAATCTTGGGGTTAGGGATTTACATTGTCGGCCGCCTAGTTTTGTGGGCCTTCTTCGCTAAGGCGATTTTTGGCGGTCTGGAAACGTACGTCTTCATCACCGAAATCGCGTTATTGGCGCTGGGGCTTGTCCTTGGCCGACGGGTGGCGCAAGACTATCTGGATTTTGAGGACGCGGTCGAGAACCTATCTCTCTCTGGTCATAATCGTAAGGCGCGCACCCTAGAGACGGCCACTGAGGATATCCAGTTAGAGTTAAGCCGGAGCCGGCGCCATCACTATCCCTTGAGCGTGATCGTCGTCCAGTCGGATCCGAACTCCTTGAAGGAAGTGATCCATCGTACCGTTCAAGAGGTCCAGCGGGCGATGATGGGCCGCTACGTGCTGGCGGGGTTGGGCCGGGCGTTAGGGCGCCATTTGCGCCGCACGGATATTTTGGTGGATCAGCTCGAGAAGGGGCGGTATGTGATTGTCAGTCCGGATACGGATACAGAACGGGCGCGCTTGTTGATTGACCGGCTGCAAACGCTTGTGGCTGGCCGTTTGGGGGTCCGCGTGAGCTGTGGGATTGCCTCATTCCCAGATGAAGCGCTGACGTTTGATGAACTGGTTCATGCGGCGGAGGCTGGCCTGCATCCGGCCGCGCCGGCGTTGAAGGACGTGTCAAGCGAGGTCATCCATCAATGATTACTAAAGCTGCCCATCTCGCCTTGGATGATCGCCATCGTTGGCTGGCCGACATCCATCCCGAACAAGCGCTGTTTCGCGGCCCAATGTATCTGCTCGTTAAGCGTTTGTTCGACTTGGCGGTGGTGCTGGCCAGCCTGCCTGTGGTCCTGCCCCTGCTCGGCGTTTGCGCGCTGTTGATTTGGCTTGAATCGCCGGGCGCGCCTGTGGTCTTTACGCAGACCCGCACTGGCCGCGGCGGCCGGCCGTTCCGGATGTACAAATTCCGGACGATGGTGCCCAATGCCGAAGCGCTCAAGCAGCAGCTGATGCATCTAAACGAGCTCCAATGGCCGGATTTTAAGATAGCTAAGGACCCGCGTATCACCCGGATTGGCCGCTTCTTGCGGAAGACCAGCTTGGATGAGGTGCCGCAGATCTTCAATGTTTTAAAAGGTGAGATGAGCTTAGTTGGTCCGCGGCCGACTTCCTTTTCAGCCCAGACTTATAAATTGTGGCATACCGAGCGCTTGGATGTCCTGCCGGGTTTGACGGGTTTATGGCAGATTCTGGGGCGGGCGGCCACGGAGTTTGACGAGCGTCTACGCTTGGATATTATCTATATTGAACGCCGGTGCCTATGGTTGGATATCCAGATCCTCATTCGTACCGTGACGGCCGTTCTGGAACAGCGCGGCGCGCGTTGAGCCTGGGCCAGTAGGGAGTTTTTATGGAATTGCGTTTGTACTTCAGAATGTTGCAGCGCGGGTGGTGGATCATCACCTTAACGGCGCTGATGGCGTTGAATGTAACTCTCGTCCTGCTGTATATGGCGACTCCGCAGTTTCGCGCGACGGCGCGTTTTTTGGTGGTGCCGAGTGCCAGCCTCACCAGCAGCCAGGTACTCACGGGGTTGAGTAACCTGGACAAACGCTCGATCACCTCAACTTATGCGGAAATCCTGAGTAGTGACCTGATTCTCTCGGAGGCCACCGCCGCGCTCGGGGTCTCAGCGGCCGCTCTAGCCGACTATACCCCTGCGGCTGTGGTGCTGCCCGATGCCAGCGTGCTGGAGCTGTCGATCACCGGCCCTGATCCGGAAGTGGCCCAAGCGCTGGCCAACCAGATGGGCGAACGGGCCATCGTTTACGCCCAACAGCTAAATCAAATCTATGAACTGAGCTTCTTGGACCAGGCCACCGCGCCGGCGGCGCCGGTGAGCCCGGTGCCGGCTCGGGATATCAGCCTCGCTTTGGCCCTGGGCCTGGTGCTGGGAGCAGTCCTGGCTGTCTCCCGGGAGCAGTTGCGTCTGCCGCTTGAGACGCTCCGCCGCCTGACCATCACTGACGGCGCCTCCGCCGCGTACACGCGCCGGCACTTTCAGCGGACGTTGGAAGATGAATTGGCACGCCCAGCCGCTACGACTATTTCATTAGGTCTCATCCGGCTGGATGGCTTGCGTGACCTCATCGACAACCTGCCGCCGGTCGTGGTGCAGCGTTTGCTGCATCATGTTACGCGCACTTTGCAGAACGAGCTGCGCGGCAACGACAGTGTCGGGCGGTGGGATGACATCAGCTTTAGTGTGCTCTTGCCGGCGACCCCCCAGACCGCTGCGGCGCGCACCTTGGATCGCATCCAGCAGGCTCTTTCCCGGCCGGTGGAGGTCGACCAGCAGGGCGACGTCATCCAACTCCTGCCATTTGTCGGTGTGGCTACTGGCCAGGCCAGCCAAACTACGGCGCGAACGCTGATGGAGCAGGCGGAAGCGGTGTTAGAGCGCGCTCGTCAGGCCCATGATCCCCAAGCCACCACCCCGGAAGTTGCGACGGTGACGCGTTAAGCCCATGACCGTCATCGAAACCCATCCTGTCCGCCTTGCGGTGGAAGCGGCTGATGTAGCGGCCCGGCTTCCGGTGCGGAAGCCGGCCAGTCTGCATTTCCAGCGCCGCCGCGGCGGGGAGACAGTCGATTGGCTTTCTCTAAGCATGGCGGTGGTCACGCTGGTCGTTGGCACCGTCATCGCCTTCTTAATCTCGGGTACTTCTGGTTCCGGCGTGGCTCTGGTGATGGCCACCGTGGGGCTGTTGGTCATGGTGGGCACCTTCGTCAAGTCCGAGATCGGACTGATGGCGCTGGTGTTCATGGTTTACACTAATCTCTCTGATACGGTTATTCGTTACCACGGTTTGCCCTCAGTCATCAAGCCCTTTTTGGCCCTGGTTGCGGCTGTCATTTTTGCCCGGTGGGTGATGCACCGCTTAACGCTAACGGGGATCATGCGGCCTGTAACCCTCATCGCCTTGTACGGCCTGGCCAGCGCCGCCTCGTTGTTTTATGCGGCTAGCCCCAGCCTAGCGCTAGCGGGCTTGGATGATTTCCTGCGCGATGCGGGGGTCGCTGTGGTGGTTTTCCTGCTACTGCAGACGCCGGAAAAACTGCGCCGCACGATCTGGGTGTTGGTGGTGGTGGGTCTGTTGCTGGGAACGCTGAGCGTCTGGCAGTATTTGACCGGCGATTTTGCCAACAACTATGGCGGCTTCGCCCGGGCGGTGACGCTGGCCGAAGTAGGCC
>JAGOBN010000264.1 GCA_017999235.1 Anaerolineales bacterium
GTCCCAGGTAAAGAGCGGCACAAACACCGTCGGCTGGAAGAGATACTGCTGGCCGCCGCTGATGCCGACCACCTTGAGGGAGTAAAACTCATCCTCGGTGCCTTGCGTGGTCTGAATGACGAGCGTGTCGCCCACCGTGATGTTCAGGCGCGTCACCACGCCCCGGTCCAGGATGGCCTCGGCGGCCTGATTGGTGCCCAGTTGCCGGCCCTGCCGCGCCCGCGGCTCACCGGGCTGGCCCGGCTCCACGCCCACCAGCGCGATGCGGAGCGGCGCAGCCTGGGCGCTGGCCGGCAGGGGCTGGGCGATCACGGCATTGGCGAAGGCGATGGCGCCGGCGGCCGCCACGCCCGGCACGCGCCGGATGGCGGGCACCCGCGAGCGGCCGAGCCGGCTGGCCGCCAGCAGTTTGTCCGAGCGCTCCCCGAGCGCCACAAATTGCGCGTCCAGTTTGGACAGGTATTCGCGGTTGCTGTTGGCCAGCCCTTCGGAGATGGCGGCGATAAACAACACCAAAATGGTGATGAGGGCCACGACCAGGCCGAAGAGCATAAACCGGCCGCGGTTGCGCCAGATTTCGTGAGTGGCGAGATACGTTGCCGTGCTGATAGCATTCATAGACTGTCTCCTACCGTCACAGCATAGCGTGCTCTGGCTAGGATGTCTATGCTTTGGATATATTTTGTATAATCTTGTCTTGGGCGTGCAAAACCGGGCGCGGCCGCTTACTCCAGCGGGGCGGCCGGCAGGGTGAGGAGGGCGGTGGCGCCCTGATTTTCGCCGGGGCTGAGCAATTCCAGAGAACCCTTCATTAACCCGGCCAAGCGCCGGGCAATGCTCAGCCCCAGGCCGCTGCCGCCGAAGCGGCGCGTGGAGCTGCCATCCACCTGCGTGAAGGTCTCGAAGAGCCGGGCCTGTTGTTCCAGCGGAATGCCGACGCCAGTGTCTTCCACGCTCAGGCGGACGGTGGCGGGGCTGGGTCCGGGGCCGGCGGTGAGTTGAATCTGGCCGCCGGCCGGCGTAAACTTCAGGGCGTTATCCAGCAGGTGCATCAGAATCTGACGCACGCGGGTATGGTCGGCCCAGATGCCCGGGAGGCCGGCGGCCACGGCCGGGGGCCGCAAGGTGACCGGTTTTTCGGCGGCCTTGGGCGCGATCAGCGCGTGGGCCTCGGCCAGGATCAACGACGGATCGACCTCTTGCAGGAGCAGCTCCACCTGGCCGGCCTCGATCTTGGCGATATCCAGCAGGTTGTTGATCAGCCCGAGCAGCTGCCGGGAGGCCTGGCTGGCCACCTGCAGGAACCGGCGCTCCTCTTCCGGTGACTCACACAACCCGTCCAACACTAGATCCAGCGAGCCCAGGATGCCGGTCAGCGGGGTGCGGAGTTCGTGGGAGGTGTTGGCCAGGAATTCGCTCTTGGAGCGGTTGGCGGCTTCGGCCGTCTGTTGGGCCAGGCGCAGGTCATGCATCAACTGGGCGCCGTGCAGGGCCAGCGCGGCCTCTTCGGCAAAAGCCGCAATCAAGCGCTGATCGCGCGCGGAGAACGCGTCCGGCTGCGGACTCTGCAGATCGAGTACCCCGATGACGGCGCCGGCGATGATCAGGGGAACCACCAACTCCGAGCGCGAGGTGGTGTTGACCTGGATGTAACGCGGATCGCCGGAGACCTCCGGCGCGTACAGCAGGACGCCGGCCCGCGCCGCGGCCACGGTCAGGCCGGGGCCGGCCAGCGGCAGGCGCCAGCGCACGGCGGCGTCGGTGTGGCCGGTCAGCGCCAGGAAGACCAGCTCGCCGGCCGCCGCATCCACCAGGCCGATGGCCGTATGGGTGAATTTGAACTCGGCCGCCAGGGTATCGGTGATGCGCTGGGCCATATCCGCTAAAGTGGTCGGCGCGCCCACCAGCGCCGTCGAAGCGCGGTACAGCGCCGCCAATTCGCCGGCTTGCTGCTGCAGCGACTCATAGAGCTGGGCGTTGGACATCGCCACGCCGGCCTGGTCGGCGAAGGCCAGCAGCCGGTCGGCGTGCAGGGCGGTGAAGAAGCCCGGCTGGCTGCTCAGGGCGTTAATGATGCCGATCACGCGATTCCGCACCAGAATCGGGGCGGCCACTATGGAGCGAATCCACGCCAGTTCGGGCCGCTGGACCCAGTGCGGGTCGCGCTGCGTGTCGGCGATCACGACGGGCAGCTGCCGCGTCACGATCGACTGCAGGGTGGCGTACTGGGCCAGCGGGAGCCGCAGGCCGCGCAGCCACTCCGGGGTCAGGCCAAAGTTCTCATAGCCCTGCCAGCGCACCAGGCGCGCCACCTGGTCAGCCGGCTCCGCGCCTTCCAACAGCATGACGTCCACGGCTTCGTGCGGCACCACGCGCCCCACGTTGAGCAGGATGCGCTCCAGAAGATAGTTGGGCTGCAGGGTGCTGTTCAGGGCGGCGGCCGTGTCGCGCAGCGCCTCGGCCAGCAGGCGCTGATCGCGCTCGGCGGCTTCGGTCTCTTTGCGGCGCGTGATGTCCCGGCCGGCGCCATAGACGCGCGCCACGCGCCCGGCCGCGTCCAATATCGGATGGTGGACGAGGTGCAGCCAGACCGGCGCACTGTCCGGCTGCAGCAGCCGCGCTTCCACCACATCCTGGTAGCCGGCCAGCAGGCGCTCCAAGTGGGCGCGCACGCGGTCCAGATCGGCGGGGTGAAAGGCCGCCAGGATCAGGTCCAAGCTGTGCGGCGCGCCGCTCAGGCGAGAGCGCCAGTGTTGGAGCCCTTCGCTCAGCCAGCCCACCTCGAAGCGGCCGTCCGGCCGCACCTCCACCGCGTAGGCAAAATCCACCGCCAGGCCCGCCACCAGCCGGTAGTGCAGGTGCGCCGCCCGTTGTTCCGAGCGGGCGGCGGCGTGCGCCCGGGCGCGAGCCACGGCTGCCGGCAGGCGCGCCAAGTGATCCCAGGCCACCACATCGCTGGCCCCGGCCCGAAATAACGCGGCCACGGCTTCGCCGTCGGCCCAATCGCCAATCACAATGACGGGCGCGGCAGGCCGGCGCCCGCCGGCCTGCCGCAGACCCGCCTCGGCGTCCGGTCCGGCGACGAGCACGCAGTCGTATTCAGATTGTGACAGCGCTTGAAGAAATTCAGGCAGGGCGGATACTACGTAATCATCCGCCTGCTCGCGGCCCAAGGCCTGCAGCACACGCTCGTGCGGTGGGGGACAAAGAATAAGGGCAGGCATGCAGTCGGTCAGTCCGCTGATTGGTGGTCCCCCCAAAGCGGATGCGGCACGAGTCTACAGCACTTTGACCCAGATTTCTACCGCGCGAGCACAATCTGTTCGCGCTCGTATAACCTAATTGAGACCCCAATCAGCAGAATGGCCAGCAGCAGGGTGACGACGGCGGAGATCAGCACGTTGACGGTGCTGATCGGTTCGGCGCGCATCAACTGGTTGATCAGCAGTTGCTGGCCGAAAGTGGGGATGAGCATGGTCCACAGCTCCGCCTTGAGCGGGATGAAGGCCAGCCCCAGGCCGGGCAGGGCCGGGATCAGCGGCAGGAAGCCCACATAGGTCTGGGCTTCTTTGAAGTTGCGGGCGAAGGTGGCGATGATCATCTGCAGCGCCGAGGCCAGGACGATCATGGGCAGGCAGACCAGGAAGATGCTGGCCAGGGCCAGCGGGTCAATGCTCAGCCGGAAGCCGATGAAATCCTCCAGCGGGATGAGGTTGAAGATGACGGCGTACGCGGCCAGGGTGATCAACAGCACGCCGCCGGCGAAGGGCAGGGCGGCCAGCAGTTTGCCCAGCACCACCGCGCGCCGGGTGGCCGGGTTGATCAGCAGGGGTTCCAGCGAGCCGCGCTCGCGCTCGCCGGCCGTTGAGTCGATGATGACGCCGGCCCCGCCCGAGAACAGCGCGAACATCAGGAAGTACGGCAGGGCGTTGAGGAAGATCAGCACCTGGCTCTGCGGCGTGGCGGTGTCCACGTTTTGGACGGTGAGCGGCTGGATCACGGCTGGGCTGACGCCGCGCGCCACCAGGCGCAGGGCGCTGATCTGGCGGCTGTAGGCGTCCAGCAGGCTGCGGGTGCGGTTGACGGCCAGGCTGGCGGATTGGCGCGAGCTGTCCGCCACAATCTGCACGGCGGCCGGCTGGCCAGCGCCGAAGTCCGCCGGGTAATCCTCCGGGATCACGAGCACCAGTTCCACGTCGCCGTTCCGGACGGCGGTTTCCGGGTCGGCCGGGCCGGGGACGAGCGTGGCGTTTTGCTGCTCCAGGAACTGGACCAGATTGGGGGCGTGCTCGGCGCCGATGACGGGCAGCACCAGCGCCTTGTCGCCGGCCTCTTTGAAGAACGCCTGGCCCAGGATGATGATCAGCAGCAGGATGAGCAGCGGGCCGAGCAGGGCGCCGAAGATGGCGCTGCCCAGCGTGCGCCGGTCCCGCAGGTTGTCAACGACTTCTTTTTGGAAGACGACCCAGATCGGTTGCATGGTGTCTCTTGGCTAACGCTCCAGGCCGGCCTCGCTGCCGATGATGCTCACAAACGCGTCCTCCAGGCTGGCCTGGCCGGTCTGCCGCCGCAGCTCGTCGGCGGTCCCCATCGCGGCCACTTTGCCGTGCGCCATGATGACGATCTGGTCGCACAGGGCCGCCACTTCCTGCATGATGTGGCTGGAGAATAGCACGCAGTGGCCGTCGGCGCGCAGCCGGCGGATGACATCGCGCATGGCGCGCGTGCTCATCACGTCCAGGCCGTTGGTCGGCTCGTCCAGCAGCACGTTGCGCGGGCCATGCACCAGCGCACGGGCGATGGCCACCTTCAGGCGCTCGCCGGTGGAGAAGCCCTCGGCGCGGCGGTCGGCGATCTCGCTCATTTCCAGCAGCTTGAGCAGCCGGTCGATGCGCGCCTCCAGATCAGCGCCGGCCAGCCCGTGCAGGCGGCCAAAGTAGCGCACGTTCTCGCGCGCGGTCAGCCGCGGGTAGAGGCCGCGCGCATCCGGCAGCGCGCCCAGGCGGCGCTGGACCTCCAGCGGGGCCTGCACGACGTCAAAGCCGTCCACGCGCGCCGCGCCCTGGTCGGGCTTGAGGAGCGTGTACAGCATGCGCAGGGTGGTGCTCTTGCCGGCGCCGTTCGGGCCGAGCAGGCCCGTGATCTGGCCGTCGGGGGCGGTGAAGGAGACGCCCTGCACGGCTTTGACCGCGCCGAAACCCTTGTGGAGGTTGTGAACTTCGATCATGGTGGATCGCCCTACGGCCGCGGCCCGGTAAAGGTCACAAAAAACGGCGGCGGTTGGATGGCCTGCACGCAGGCGCTGTCCAGGCCGGCCGCCGTCCCCTGCTCAATAAACTCCGTGGCCAGGCGGTCCACACACCCACGGATCAAAATGCCGTGGCCCATGCCGGGCGCCACGATCTGCCGGCTTTGGCTTAGGCCGGCCGCGACGACCGCCGCGTATTGCGGCGGCGTGATCGGGTCAGCCTCGCCGGACAGCAGCAGGGTCGGCACCGCGCTGGTCACCGGCTGGTAAAAATCGGCGCTGACCGCGCCGGCCGGCCACTCCGCGCAGACGGCGCGCAGCGCGGTCGTCCGGTCGCCAAAGGTGGGGCCGGCGGCGGCGGCGGCCTCCGCGGCCGTGAGGCGCGGCGCGTCTTCGGCGCAGGCCACCGCGTAAAACATCCCGTCATACAGGCCGGCGTCCAGGCTGTAGGCCTGCGTCAGGAGCGGCGCGTAGTTGCCGTCGGCGTAGGCGGTGTGCACACTCAGCGGCAGCAGGGCCACAAATTCCGGCGCGTACAGCGCGCCAAAGACGATGTTGGTCAGCATGGCGCGGGTCAGGGTCAGTTCCAGCGGCGCGCCTGTCACCGGGTTGGGGACCGTCACAGCCGCCGGCTGATCTTCCAGCCGCTCCAGCAGGGCCGCAAACTCGGCCGCCAGCTCGGGGAACGCGGCCTGGCAGGCGGCGTCGGCGGCGCAGCGCGCGAAGGTCAGGTCCAGCGCCCGCTGGCCGTCTTGGGACGCGCCGAGGAACAGCCGGAAATCCGGGTCCACCACCGCGTCCAGGATCATGGCCCGCACGCGCTCCGGGTACCGGCGCACATACGTCAGGGCCGCGCGCGTGCCGTAGGAAGCGCCATACAGATTGATC
>JAGOBN010000265.1 GCA_017999235.1 Anaerolineales bacterium
CCTCGTTGTAGGCGGCGGCGGCGGCGTCCAGGGCGGCCTGGGCAGTCATCTCGCCCGTGCCGACCAGGGGCAGGAACTGGCTGAGTTTGGCGCGGACAATGCCGACGGCCGGGTTCTTGTCATAGATGCCGATCCCTTCCGCCACCGTCTGGCTCGCGGCGGCCAGATACGGGCCGCCAAAGCTGGACACGGCCAGCCGGGTCACCATGCCGACCTCGGCCGCTTCCCGCTGGCTGCGCTCATCCACGGCTTCCATGATGATGCGGAAGATCAGGTCCGGGTCGTTGGTGGTGGTCGCCGGGATCATGTAGAAGTCGTTCCAGGCCGTGCCGGCGCGCGGGCCGCCGGCGGTGGCGCGGGGCGCCGGCGCGTAGGCGATCACGTCGCCCAGCTCGGTGCGTTCCGGCTTGCTCATATTGGCCGCGCGGCTGGCCCACATATTGGTGGCCGGCAGCGTGCCGAGCTGCATGGCAACTTCCTGGTCGTTCAGGCTGAAGGCGTAGCCGGCCGGCCCCATGCAGGCATTGGCAACCGCCACCAGCTTGTCGACCGCCTGGACGCCCGCCGCCTGGTTGAAGGTCGGCTGGTTCTGGGCGTCGAGGAAATCGCCGCCGAACGCGCGCAGCATCTGAAAGAACTCCAGCTCCCAGGCCCAGCCGGCCGAGAGGTTGATGGTAAACGGCATGTCGTATGCGGGATTGTCCAGGCCGATGGTGTTGCAGACCTCGATCACCTCATCATAGGTGTCGGGCGGGGTGAGGCCCAGCTCGGTGAAGATATCCTGGCGGTAGATCAGGTGCAGGGTGTTGCCCACGGCCGGCACGCCGTAGATCTGGCCGTCGATCGTCACCCCTTCCCAGGCTTTGGCGGGGATATCATCCAGGTTGTATTGGTCGCGGTATTTGTCGATCAGGTCGTTCAGCGGCAGCATCCAGCCGGCGCCGGCCCATTCGCCGACCTGCGCGTTGGCGCCATGCACGATGTCATACGGGGAATCCCCGCCGGCCGACAACGCCAGCCGCACCTGCTCCTGCGCGTCCGCCGAGGCCAGCAGGTTGGTATTGACCTTCAGGTTTTCAATCCGGTTGCACTTCTCCAGCTCTTGGGCGTAGAAGTCGGTGATCGGGAACGACCAGCCGATCATGTTGATCTCCACCGGCGCGGCCGGCGCGTCGAGGTTGCATTCGGTCGGGTCGACAATCACCGTCACCTCGCGGGTCACTTCCACCGCGCGGGTGACTTCCACGGCGCGGGTGACTTCCACCTGCTGGGTGACGACCTGCGGCGGCTGGGTGACCACTTGGGTCACCACCGTCGGCGCACAGGCCGTCAGGAATGTGCTGGCAACGAGCACCAAGCGCAGCGCTTGGTAGGCACGGGAGTGGGCTTGGAACATTCTTCGATCCTCCATAGCATGGCGTAAATAAAGAGCGCGGCCAGTGAACGGGTGGCGGGCGGACTCAGGAATGGGCTTGGCTGTGCGTTGAACCTCCTCCGCTAATCACCGCCCAGAGTGGTGCCGTCCCAGATCCTGGCCGCTAGCGCTTGCGCCACGCGGGCGCGTGCTATACTGCCAGCCGATCCGGGGCATGCACCATGCTGCTGGATGCCTGCGGGCCGCTCATCCACCTTCCCGGGCGTGAGCGGCCCATTCTTTGTCTGTTCGCGAACGCCGCCAGCCGGCGTCAGCCAGCCAGCCGGGCCGAGCCCCGTTTAACCAACTGACCCATCAGCAGTTCCAGCACTGGCTCGGCAGCCGGGTTGGCTATCCGTTCCAGCAGGAGCGTCAAGGCCCGATCGATCATGCGGTCGACCGGCGCACGGATGGTGGTCAGCGCGTAGGCGGGCCAGGCTGCGGCCGGCAGATCATCAAAACCGATGATGGAGACATCATCCGGCACCCGCAGACCGCCGTCATACCGGGCGGCATCAATGGCGCCGAAGGCGACGGTGTCGCTGACACAAAAAATGGCGTCCGGCCGCTCGGGACGCCGCAGCAGTTTGTTGGCCGCTTCCCGCCCGGACGCGTAGTCGTGGTCGCTTGCCTCGCGCAGCGGGAGGCGATAGCCCCGCTCCCGCAGCCGGTCGGTGAAGCCTTTTTCCCGGTCGCGGTTAGTGGAAGTGTGCGCCCGCCCAGCGATATGGGCCAGGCGTTTGTGGCCGGCGTCCAGCAGCAGGTTGGCCGCCAGGCGCCCTCCTTCGACGTTGTCGCAGCACACGGCGCTCACCCGCGCGCCCAGCACATAGCGGTTAATCAGCACCACCGGGATCCCCAGGCGCTCGCACTGGCCGGCCATCTCCGACGACAGGCCGGCGGACGTGATCACCACCCCCTCCAGCCGGTATTGCCGGATCAGCGGCAGGATCTCATCCGCCTCCTGCTCCGCTTCCAGGCTGAAGAGCAGGGTTTGGCGCCCCAGCTGCTGCAGCTGGCAATTGAGCCTCTCGATGACGGAGGCATAGAACGGGTTGCTCACTTGGGTCACTATCCCGACGAGCCGGCTGTGCTGGGTGGTGAGGCTGCGGGCCAGCACATTGGGTTGATAGCCCAAGTCCTGCGCCGCCGTCAGCACCCGCGCCCGGGTGCCTTTGGAGACCAGCGCCTCCGCATTGAAGACGCGTGAGACGGTGGTTTGAGACACGCCGGCCCGGCGCGCCACATCTACCGAAGTGATCGCTTTGGCCACCAGACATCTCCGGCCCACTGACACTCCCGCGTTCTGCCGTTGATCAAAATCCATGCTCCCGGTCAACGAGAAATCGATTTCCCGATTCTCGAAAAAAATCTCGGGGCCCCCGCCCTCCCTCAGCCTAGCGCTCCGGGGCGGCTGGTCGATTCACGCACAATCAGCGTGACCGGCAGAGTCAACCGGGTGGGAGGCGAAGCCGCATCCGCCAGCCGGCGCAACAGCCCTTCCATGGCCTGCCGGCCGATTTCGGCTAACGGCGGGTCAATGGTAGTAAGCGGCGGCCGCGTGGACTGCGAGCTGCGCAGATTGTCCGCGCCCACAATCGCCACGTCCTCCGGCACCCGCCGGCCGGCGTCCAGCACCGCCTGCAAACACTCGATGGCCAAAGGGTCGTGAATGGCCAACACGGCCGTCGGCGGATCAGCCCGCGCCAGCAGGGTCCGCATCGCGTGCGCCCCGGCCCCCGGCTCATTGACGATCGATAGCGCCAAGCTGTCATCCACCGGCAGGTGCGCGTCTTCCAGCGCCTGCCGGTAGCCGGCGATCCGGTCGCTGTGGATTTGCCCCAGCATGGACCAACCGATGTACGCGATCCGCTGATGCCCCAGTTCAATGAGGTGGCGGGTGGCCTCGACCGCCGCGCTATAGTGGTCGGAAGTCACAAAGGACACCTCCGGCTCGGCGATGGGCCGGTTCAGAATGACAAACGGGAACTGCTCTTTCCGCAATAACGCGGTGGATTCGGCCAGATGCTCGCCCCCCATCAAGAGCAGCCCGTCCACCTCCCCGGTCTTGCAAATGCTGGTCAGGCGTTCTAGATGGTCCCCGGTCAAGGGATACAGCAGGATGGTGTAGCCGGCTTGCTCAGCGGTCGCCACCACCCCCACCATCAGTCGTGAGGCAAACTCGCCGATGGCGCTGTTGGAGAAGCCGAAGGAGAAGCCGATCCGATTGGTCTTCCGGCGCCGCAGGTCGCGGGCCGCCGCCATGGGGTAATAGCCTAACTCGCGCGCGGCCGCGACAACGCGACTCTTTGTTTCGGCCGGGATGCTGGGGTAGTCGTTGAGCGCCTTAGAGACCGTTGACGGCGATAGATCGACATAAATTGCAATGTCTTTGATCTTGATGGGCATTCGCGTCTCGGCTGGCTGGGTAAGCCTGTCGGCTATCAATGTATGAAAAATCGATTTCTCTGAAGAGAATGTAGTTGAAAATCGATTTCCTGTCAATGACTAGTGCGAATTTCGGCTTGAGTTAGCGCTTGGCAATCATGCACTACCCGGTTCTTGCCTTGGGCTTTGGCGGTATACAAAGCCTGATCGGCGGCCTTGAGCAGGGCCTTCAAGGACTTGTGCTCGGCGCCGTAGTAGGTGGCAACCCCTACGCTGATTGTTACATAATCTGAGATTGCGCTGGTTTTGTAAGGCAGCTGCAGCGACTCCACCTTGCTGCGCAGCAAATCGCCTACCAGCACGGCCCCGTCCGCATCGGTGTAAGGCAAAACGACACCAAACTCCTCGCCGCCATACCGGGCCACCAGATCGCCCGGCCGCTTGACCACCCCACTGAGCGCCTGCGCGACCTGCACCAGGCAATCGTCGCCGGCGAGGTGGCCAAACGTGTCGTTGAGCAGCTTGAAATTGTCGATGTCGCACATGGCGACCGAGATGGGCAGTTGGTTGCGCTGGCTGTGGAAGAACTCCCGCCGCAGGATCTCATCGAAGGCGCGCCGATTGGGGATGCGCGTCAAACCATCCAAGTTGGAGAGATTTTCCAGGACGTTCATCGTGCGGGTGAGGCGGGACCCATACCCATAAATCAGCCCGCCCCCGGCAAGCGCAATGACGAGATGCGTTTGCAGCAAGAGCCAGGGCGTGGCGGGCGTGGTGGGCAAGGCAATACTGATGCCGCCGCGGATGTCGCCCACCTGATAGCCCTGCTTGGCATGACACTTCAGGCAGCTGGTCTGAATCACGAGCGGGGCCATGTAGCGGTAGACCGCGCCGGCGGCGGTGGTCACGTATTCGGAATATTCCGGCCGCCCGGCCTCAAAAGCCGTGAGGGCCGCGGTTTCCCAGGCGTCCGGCGCATTGGCCGGCCGGATGGGCTTTAAGCTGGTGATGTGAAACTGCACCCCATTCTTCATGGCCGCTAATTCCGCGATCAACCGGGTCATATAGGCGGGGTTGATCAACGTCAGGCTGAGGCCATTGGTCGCGGTAATATCGCGGTTGGAAGCTTCCAGATAGGGGTTGGGCTGAACGGCCTCGGTAATGGGGACATAGACGCCCCCATGCGCAGCGTTCCATTCGCGGGTAGTCACGATCAGATTAAAGAATGACCGCGCTACCTCCAGATGAAGCTCGGTCTGGCTTTCGCGGGCCTGGACCACATTCCATCCCGCCGAAAGCGCAATAAAAACCGCCCAGGCGAGCATGCTTCCCCAGACGTACGGCTTCATCCGATTAGCCATCGCGATAACCATCCTGACACCGCCGGCGGCGGACGCCGCGGTTGGGGCGCGGGCCGGCCCCTCGGCAGGGGTTTGCAGGATCATCCAATAATCCGCGAGAATCATTATACCCACCCGCGCGCCCGGGTGCGATAATCAAGGCCAGTTCCGGCCCGGTGCCGACCGCGGCACAACTTTCCAAACCCCGTCGGATTGGGAAACCGGGCTCAACGCTCAGCCCGGCACAGCGGGCCAGGAAACCAGCCGATGGACATCAAACGCACCGGCTCACAACCCTCCCGCCCAGGGCCGGCCGACTACTTCACCGGCCGCGCTTGGATTTGATCATCATGGCCGGGCTGGGGCTGGTCTGGGCCGGCGGGATGTATTTTGTGGCGCGCGCCTACAGCCTGGCGCCGGCCACGGTCGTGGCGCCCTTTGAGTATGTCACCCTGCCCATCGGCGCCTTGTGGGGCTTTGTCCTGTGGCGGGACATCCCGACTTTGGCGACCTGGCTGGGCGCCGGTCTGACTTTGTTCAGCGGTCTGTATACGTTGTATCTGGATCAGCAGGCCCGCGCCCGGCCGGCGGCGCCAAGCCCGGAAAACAACGTCCCCTTCCGCGGCCGGTAACATCCGCCACATGACTCAACAGCGAGGCGAACGCATGGAATACACGCGCTTGGGATCAACTGGCCTGAAAGTCTCGCGCCTCTGTCTCGGCTGCATGGGGTTTGGGGACGCGGCGCGCTGGGTTCACCAATGGGTGCTCAACGAGGAAAACAGCCGGCCGGTCATCCAGAAAGCCCTCGACCTGGGGATCAACTTCTTCGATACGGCCAACGTCTATTCCCTGGGGGCCAGTGAGGCGATCCTCGGGCGCGCGTTGAAGGACTACTCGCGGCGGGACGAGGTCGTCATCGCCACCAAGGTGCATGGCCGGATGCATCCCGGGCCGAACGGCG
>JAGOBN010000266.1 GCA_017999235.1 Anaerolineales bacterium
AGCCTGAGCTGGACGGGCACCGGGTCCGAGGTGGGCTGGGCGGAAGCGGTCACGGGGCGTTGTGATCCCGCCGCGCCAGACGCGGCGCCGCGCTGCACGACAACGGCGCGGCTGATGAGCACCCGCGACGGCGGCCGGACTTGGGAGCCCGTGCCTTTGCCGGCCGGCGGGGCGGCGGTGGAGTACCCGCCCGTCGTCCCGGATTCAGCGGACCGCTCAGCCGCCACACCCCAGGCGGCGGGCGGCCGGGTGCGGGCCGTGACAGGCCAGGCCATGGATGCCTGCACGCTGCCCAGCCTGGCGCAGATGGCCGATTGGTATCAGAACAGCCCCTATCGGGTCTGGAACCTGTATATCGGGGGGGTGGCGCGCGGCAATTGCGGCGCCTTAACCGCCGGCTACATCGCGGGGCTGGCCGTGCAGGGCTGGCGCTTTATCCCCACCTGGGTCGGCCCGCAGGCGCCGTGCGCGGGCTTTGTTCGGCGGATGAGTCTGGACCCGGCGCTGGCTTACGCCGAGGGCGTCACCGAGGCGAACTTGGCCGTTGAGCGGGCGGCGGTCCTGGGCCTGACCCTGGCGGACAAGACGGGCAGCGTGATCTATTACGACCTGGAAGCTTATGACACCAAGGACACCGCCTGCCGCGCCGCGGCCCAGGCCTTCATCACCGGCTGGTCCAGCCAACTCCGGGCGCGCGGCCAGTTGGCCGGCGTCTATGGCGCCACATGCACATCGGCATTGAGCGACTTTGCCGCCTCCAGCAGCGTGCCGGATGTGATCTGGGCCGCTTACTGGCTGCTGCCCTATCAATACCGGAGCACGGCCTCCGTGTGGAACCTCCCGTGTTTGTCCAATACGCTGTGGACGAACTCCCAGCGCCTGCGCCAGTACGCCGGCGGGCATACGGAGACCTGGGGCGCGACGACGCTCAATATTGACAGCAGCGTGTTGGACGGCCTCGTCGCCGATCTCCGCTACAACGCCACGCCGGCGGTTAATCCGTTGGAACTCTACCTGGAGCCGGACTTTGCCGGCCCGGATGTCTGCTTCATAGCCCAGGCCGGCTGGCTCAACGTCAGCAGCTGCGCGTCCGGGTGGGAAGACCAGGTCTCGTCCTTCAAGCTCCAGGCCAACTGGTCAGCGCGCGTGTACCGAGACCCCAACCTGGGAGGCCCCAGCGTGTGCTATATCCTGGGCGACCCCGACCTGACCAATGACCGCTTCGACGCCGCCACCCCCGTGGACGGCCACATCTCATCCATCAAGATCTATCAGAACACAACGTGCGCCGAACCGGCCAGCCCACAACTGGTGTACTTGCCGCAGATCAACCGCTAGTACCTCATCCGCCTGTCCACTTGACCAGGGTAGAACCCGCCCGGCGGCTGAGGCTTTAAGCCGGTTTTCCCCATAGGATGGCAGACAATGTTGATGCGTGCGGCGGCCTGAAAGTTGGGCGGCGAGAATTTGCGCGAGCGGATTTCGGCCCGGGCCTGCTCGCCGGGCAGGCTAGGCGCGCTGTAGCTGGGATGGGAAGGTCGTCAAGTTGTGAACGAGAACACCCCGCAGACTGTGGTTGCGCCCGTGGCGTGGGCTGTGACGTTGTTCGTCTCTCTATTGCCGGACATCCTTTTCCGGGAATTAACCGGCGCGGCGCCGGCCTGGCTGTTCTGGCTGAAGCTCGGGGTGCTGGGAGCGGGGCTGGTGCTGAGCAGCCGCTGGAAGCCCCTGCGGGGCTTGCGGCTGTTTTTCGCCGTTCTGCTGACGCTCTACAGCTTGGAATGGGGCGTTGATCAGGCGTATCGGGCGCTGAGCTACACGACGTGGCTAGCGGGTCTGAGCCGCTTCCAGCGCGACATGCTGGCCGTGCAGATCCCGCGCGCTACGACGGGCGTCTTGCTGGTGTTGGCGATGCTGGCGCTCACCCGCAGCCGCGCGCGGTTCTTTTTTGTGGCCGGCCGGCTGGACGCTCCGGCCGCGCCGATCCCCTGGATTCTCACCCGCCCGCCGGCCTGGAACCGCCTCGGCCCGGCTATCGCCGCGGCTATGTGCCTGGGGCTGGTGGTTTTTGCCTTCGTCTTTGGCCGGCCGCCCGCGCTCGCCTCCGCCCTAACCGCCCTGCCGTTGCTGCCCCTGATCCTGATCTTCGCGGCCAGCAATGCGTTTGGGGAGGAGATCCTCTACCGCGCCCCCTGGCTGGGCGCGCTGGAAGGCCCGCTCGGCCCCTCGCAGGCTTTGCTGTTGACGGCCGCCTACTTTGGCATCGGCCACTTCTACGGGGTGCCATACGGCGTGCTGGGCGTGGGCATGGCGTTTATCCCGGGCTGGCTGATGGGGAAGGCCATGCTCGAGACACGCGGCTTTTTCTGGGCCTGGTTCATCCACCTGTGCATGGACACGGTGGTGTTCTTCTTTATCGCGCTGGGGTCGGTCACGCCGGGCGGATAACGCCCGATTTCTGGAAGGCCAACGGATGTATGCGCTCACCAAATTCCCGGTCGCCCGTGAGACAGCGCAGCATATCGCCGCCGCTCATCTGGATGAGCGGGCGGCCATCCAGCAGTACACCGAACTATCGGATGGCATGTACAACGCCGCTTACTTGATTGAGCTGACCGATGGGCGCCGCGCCGTACTCAAGGTGGCGCCGCCCGAACACGTCCGGGTTCTGCGCTACGAAAAGAACATCCTGCGGGCCGAGGTGGAAGTGCTGCGGCTGGTGGGCGCCCAGACCGAGGTGCCGGTCCCGGCCGTCCTGGCTTACGATACGTCCCGCCGCCTGATCGATACCGATTACTGCCTGCTGGCGTATATCCCGGGCGTCAGCCTGCACAAGCTGCGTCCGCATCTCACCGCCGCCGACCAGCACGCGCTCGACTTCCGCACGGGGGAGTATTTGCGCTGCCTGCACACCCTGGCCGGCCCGGCGTTTGGCTATTTCGCGCAGCCGGCGTTGCAGTTGCCCACCTGGCGGGCGGCGTTGACCAGCGTGTTCGAGCACCTCCTGCAGGACGGCCGCGAGGCCGGCGTGGAGCTGCCCTGCCACTACCCGGACCTCGCCGCGCGCTGGCAGGCCGCCAGCGCCGTGCTCGATGAAGTGCCGCGCCCAACTCTGGTGCATTGGGATTTGTGGGATGGCAATATTTTTGTCGATCCGGAGACCCGCCAGATCACCGGCCTCCTGGACTGGGAGCGCGCCGTGTGGGCGGATCCCTTGATGGAAGTGAACTTTGGCGCTTTTGGCCTCAACCCGGCCGTTGTCGAGGGCTATGGGGTCGATTTGCTCGCCACCCCGGCGGCGCAGCTGCGGCGCACGCTGTACAACATCTACTTATGGCTGATCATGATCATCGAGTGCACGTATCGGCGCTACGAGACCAAAGCCCAAGAGGATTGGGCGCGGCTCAAACTCATTGATGAAATGGAGAAACTGCCGCCGGCGGAGACGGCCGGCGGCTGATCCGCAGCGCGGCCGGCTAGGCCCTCAACTAGACCTTACACGGCGTCCCACGGGCTGCGCCGGGGAACGCCCCGCCCCCTACTCCTCCCAGCCAATCTCTTCGACGGCCGTAAAAATGTCCGTGGCCGAAATCATTCCGATAATCATTCCGTTGTCATCCGTTACCGGCATATGATGCACATTGATGGCCTGCATCTTGCGCGAGCACTCTTTTAGGGAGAGCTCCGGCTGGATCGTGGTCACCGGGGTGGACATGATCTCGGCGATCTTCACCTGTTTGGGATCGCGGTCGGTGCCGATAATTTTGTCGCGGATATCGGTGGTGGTGACAATGCCATAGCCGCCTGTTTCCAAAGCCACCATCAGGCTGTGAATGTTTCGGCGGCGCATCAAAGTGGTCGCGTGGGCGACACTGGCTTCGGGGTCAACAAAGATTGCCGGGCTGCTCATCCAATTGCGGACCGTATGAGTCATACAAGCCTCCATCTCGTCTGGGGTGCGGGAGCATCGGCCAACTGGCCATCCGTCGCCGAGAACCACAGCTGGCTTCCAGAGTATAAAGGGGGGAGATTGGGTTGGGAAGGCCGCTCAGCCAGACGTCGGTGTTTGCTGTGTTTCATCGCCGCCCAGGCGGTTGGCGTCAACCCGCGCGCCGCGCCGGCCGGCACACACACGCCCAAGCCCCAGCCGCAGGTTGGACAACGATCTAGGCCGTCTTGCGCCACTGATAAGCGTAGGCCAAGTTTAGCGGCAGCGTCCACCCGAGCTGCACGGCCGACCGGGACAGCCGTTTGGCTATGCTCGGAAGCGAATAGAAACGATCGTTCGCGTACCGAAAACCGGCCAGCAGCTCGGCTGGGCTCATCTGCTTGGGTTGATAAACCACATCGGCTCGGCTGTTGTACTTGCGCCAATCCCGCGTGAGTATGCGCCCTTCGGCGTCCAGCCGGTGAAACAACGGCGTCCCGGGGAAGGGCGTTAAGATATTGAAAGTTGCATTCTGGACCCCCGCCTGTTCCAGGAAATCCAGGGTCTCTTCGAAAATCCGCGGCGGATCATGATCAAATCCAAAAACTATCCCGGCCTGGACGGCGATCCCGTGCGCATGGATGCGTTCAATAATCTGAAAATAGTCCTCCACCCGATTGAACCGCTTGTTCACTGCCGCCAGGCTTGGTTGGGAGATAGACTCCAGCCCCAAAAACAACTGTTTACACCCGCTCCGCGCCGCCGCTTCCAGAAATTCATCGTCCCGGCCGGCCTGAATACTCGCCTGACTGCTCCACCACTTGCGATACGGGGCGAGAGCGCGGAACAGCTCTTTGGCATAGGCCATATCCCCGGCCAGGTTGTCATCCCAAAAGATGATCACCTTCCCCTTGAACGAGGCGTATTCGGCCGCCACCTCCGCCACCGGCCGCGTGCGCAGTCTATGGCGGTACATGACGGCAATGGCGCAGAAATCACACTGGCTGGGACAGCCCCGCGTCGCAAACAGAACCCCATTCGTATGATCGCGCCGATGGAACAAATCCTTGCGCGCCATCGGCAGATTCGCCAAACTGGGCGCGCAGGCGGGTTGATACGTGCGCCGATACGACCCCGCCGCAAAGCCCTTCAGGAATTCTTCCCATAAGCCTTCGGCCTCTCCAATGAAGATCACATCGGCGTAGCGGCTGGCCTCGTCCGGCACCAGCGTTACATGGGGGCCGCCCATCACCACACATATCCCCCGGGACCGAAAATGCCCGGCGAGGTCATAGGCGTGCATAGCGCTGGGGGTGTGAAAGGTGATCCCAACCACATCGGCGCCCAGATCCCAATCGAGGTCTTCGGCCTCTTCGTCAACGTGCCTGACCTCCCAGCCGGGAGGAACCCTGGCGGCCAGATACGGCATAGTAATCTGCTGAAAATTGAGGACCCGTGACCGCCTCACGCTCCGGATTTCCGGCGACGAAGCGGTGATCAGTAAGAGCCGTCGCATTGCGATGTCCTCACTCTAATCTCGAATTAGAGCTGCCCAGGGGACGCGTCAGCCGCCGGACGCTCTCACGGGCCTTATCGCCGGCGCGGTGAGCGCCTACTCCGCCGCCCCCGCCGGCAGCTCGATGGTGAACGTTGTGCCGCGGCCCACTTCGCTGTGCACGGCAATGGTCCCGCTTTGCGCCTGGACGAGCTGCTTGGTGATGGCCAGACCCAGCCCGCTGTGCGTGCGCCCAGTTCGGGATTTATCTCCGCGCCAGAAGCGATCAAAGATGAACGGGAGATCAGCGGAGGCGATCCCGGCCCCGGTATCTTTAACCACAATCCGCACGCTCCGGTCTGGGGTTGAGCCTGATCCGGTTTCAATGGTAATGGTCCCGGCCGCCGGCGTATGCCGCAAAGCATTGGCGATCAGGTTGGATAGAACTTGATTGAGCCGGTCGTAATCGGCGGTGAGTTTTTGATTGGGGTCGGCGAGGCTGGTCTGCAGGTCAATGTCTTGGGAGGCCGCTTGAGATGAAAAACTCGTGGTGAGATCATCCACCAGATCGGCGAGCAGGAAGCCGGTGGGATGCAGGGGGAGCTGGCCCGTTTCGGCCAGGGAAAGCGTTTGCAGGTCGTTCACCAGGCGGGTGAGCAAGCGGGTCTCTTCCAAGG
>JAGOBN010000267.1 GCA_017999235.1 Anaerolineales bacterium
GTACACTTCGACTGTATGCCCCTTTTTTCACAAACGGTAGTGTCAAATGTCATCGCTTATGTATAAATAACAAGCTCGATCGCGCTTCGTGCCGGCGTCGTCCAGGCGTGTTATAATGCAGTGCGTCATGAAATTACAGGGCCGGCCGTGAGCATCGTGACCGATTTCATTCCTGAAACGATTACCCTGCGGGACCATACCGAGCTGGTTCTGCGCGGTTTACATCCGGCCGATCAAGAGCGGATTCAAGCCTTCTTCCATCACCTATCGGCCGAGAGCGTCTTCTACCGGATCCTGGAATACCGGACCATGATCACGCCGGACGAGGCCCGGCAGTTGTGCGATATGGACGGCCAGAACCGGGTGGCCTTGGCGGCGGTGCAGCCCACTGACAGCGGTGAGGCTATTTTGGCGGTCGCGCGCTACTCAGTGATCAGCCCAGCCGACCCGGCCACCGCCGAAGCCGCGATTGTGGTAGCGGACGCCTACCAGCGGCGTGGGCTTGGCACTCTCATGATCCAGCGCCTGCGCCAATACGCGGTGGCCCACGGCATCCGCCAGTTTATTGCGACCGTCCATCCCAATAATCACCAAATCCTGCGCTTCATCGACCGCGGCGGTCTGCGGATGGAACGCCAGCTTGCCGACGGCCTGTGGGAGATCAAGATCCACCTCGACCCCGCCGGCTAACCGCCCCGGCCGGCGGCGCCGCGTTGCGCCAGTGTTTGTCTCAAGCCCGAGCCTCCGTTGCGTTTCGCCCCCTCCCCCTCTATACTTTGTCCAATCCGATGACCTTCACCGCCATTGCGGTTTTTGGGTCATGGGTTATCCCGCATTCCACTTATGCCCTTTACCCCCGTCCACTTCCGCTGGGAATGGGAGCTGGCCGCCGAGCCCGAGGCCTTCTGGCCGTTTGTGGCCGACACCGACCGGCTGAACAAAGACAGCGGCCTGCCCGTGGTGACCAACCGCCTGCCCAAAGGCAGCCGGCTGGATAACGCCCGCCGGCGGCTGCGGATCTCCATGTACGGGGTCCCGCTGGAATACGAGGAACAGCCGTTTGAGTGGGTACGGCCCTGGCGCTATGGCGTCTCCCGCCGCTACTTGCCGCATCCTTTGAATCCGCTCAGCGAATTCCGCATGCTGGCCGAACTGACGCCGCGCGCCGGCGGCGGCACGCACCTCACTTCTCAGGTCTGGGCGACGCCCAAGAACTTCCTGGGGGTGCTCGCCATCCCCATTCAGATTGGCATGTTCAACCGGCGGCAGATTGACCGCGCCATCCGGCAATACGACCGCGCCGCGCTGAGCCGCGGCGCGCGCCTGGATCTGCCGGCCCAGGTCAGCCTGGCTCCCGGCGGCGGCGCGCGCCTAGCGTCCGCGCGCGAACAACTGCTGACCGCCGGCGGCGAAGCCCGGTGGCTGGACGCGCTCGTCCAGGTGCTGGAAACGGCCGATGACCAGATTGTCAGCCGCCTGCGCCCTTATGCGCTGGCCGACCGCTGGGGCGCGCCGCGCCGGACGATCCTGGAGCTGTGTCTGCGCGCCACGCGGGCCGGTCTGCTCGACTTCCAATGGGATATCCTCTGCCCCAACTGCCGCGGCGCGCAATTGCACGCGGCCTCCCTGGTGGAGGTCAGCGGGCGCGAGGCCGTCCACTGCGATGCCTGCAATGTTGATTTCACCGCCGACCTGGAACGCTCGGTGGAGCTGACCTTCCGGCCCAACGCCGCCATCCGCGAGGTGGCCGCGGCCGATTTCTGCGTGGCCGGCCCGCAGGTGACGCCGCATATCAGCCTGCAGCAACTGCTGCGGCCCGGCGAACAACGCCGCCTGGAAGCGGCCCTCGAGCCGGGCCGCTATCGCCTGCGCGCCTTGGAGTTGACCGGCGGGCAGTTCTTAACGGTGGCGCCGGAAGGCGCCGGCGAAGCCGCCCTGACGATCCCGGCCGGCGCGTGGCCGGCCGCCGAGCCGCGCTTGGCGCCGCGCCCAAGCCTGCGCCTGGAAAACGCCGCCGGCCGCGATCACCTCCTCATCTTGGAACGCGCGGCCTGGAGCGACCAGGCCACGGTGGCCGCCGATGTCACGGCTTTGCAGGTGTTCCGGGATTTGTTCGCCAATGAGGCCATCCGGCCGGGCGAGCAGATCTCCGTCGGCAGCCTGACCGTGCTCTTCACCGACCTGCGCGGCTCCACGCGCCTGTACCGGGAGATCGGCGACGCGCCGGCCTTTGGCCTGGTGATGAGCCACTTTGACATCCTCAAGCGTTTGATCGCGGACGAGAACGGCGCCATCGTCAAGAACATCGGCGACGCGGTGATGGCGGTCTTCCGCCAGCCGGCCGCGGCCGTGCGCGCCGCCGTGCGCGCCCAGCAGGAATTAGCCGCGCCGCCCGGCGGCCTGCGCCCCCTGCATCTGAAGGCCGGCATCCACCATGGCCCGTGCATCGCCGTCAACTTCAACGACCGGCTCGATTATTTCGGCACCACCGTCAACGCCGCCTCGCGCCTGGTGGAACTCTCGAATGGCATGGATATCGTGCTGTCGGCCGCCGTGCGCGCCGACCCCGAGGTGGCGGCGCTGTTGAACGACCCCGCGCTGAACGGCGGCGGCCAGGCCGACGAAACCACCCTCAAAGGGTTTGACCAGGAACGCTTTGGCATTTGGCGTCTGCAGCCGCCCGCGAACTCCGCGCCAAGCCGGCTATAATCACCCGGTTCGCGCCCAGTTTCGGGAGGTCACGCCAGTTATGAATCGCACCGCGCCGCACATCAGCCTCAAATCCCCCAAAGATATCGCCGGCATGCGGGAAGCCGGCCGGCTGGTGGCCCAGTGTTTCGACCTCCTGCAGCACGCCATTCAACCCGGCGTCCTCTTAAAAGACCTAGACGACCAGGTGGCCCAGCTGATCAAAGAGCGCGGCGCGCAGCCGCTCTACAAGGGGTACCGCGGCAACCCGCCCAGCCACCCGCCCTTTCCGGGCGTCATCTGCGCCTCGGTCAACGCCGAAGTCTGCCACGGCCTGCCGGACAAGCGCGCCCTGCGCGCCGGCGACATCGTCGGCATCGATATCGGCCTGAAGCACGCCGGCTATTGCGGCGACGCCTGCGTCACTTTTCCGGTGGGCGCTGTCTCGGCCGATGCCCAGCGCCTGCTGGAGGTCACCCAGGAATGTCTGCGGCGCGGGATCGCGGCCGCGCAGCCCAACCGGCATCTGAGCGATATCGGCGGCGTGATCCAGGCCTACGCCGAGAGCCAGGGCTTCAGCGTGGTGCGGGAGTGGGGCGGCCACGGCATCGGCCGCAACCTGCACGAGCCGCCGTCGGTGCCGCACATTGGGCCGGCCGGCCAGGGGCCGCGCCTGCGGCCGGGCATGGTCTTCACCATTGAGCCGATGATCAACGCCGGCGGCCCGGAGTGGAAGCTGCTGCGCGACGGCTGGACCGTGGTCACCACCGACGGCTCGCTCTCGGCGCAGTTCGAGCACACCCTGGCCATCACCGAGCACGGCCCCGAGATCATGTCCCAGCTGTGAATCTCGGAATCAAAAACGGGGCGCCGGCCGGTAAAGGTCAACGCCCCGCCTGGGTTTAGACTTCAGCGCCGCAGCAGATACCGCAAATCCGCGGCCAAGTCCGCGGGCGGCACGCCAAACGGCCAGACCAGGCGCACATAGCCGGCGCGGTCCACCACCGTCACCGTAGACGTGTGGTTCATCAGATAGCCGGCGTCGGTCGCGCCGGCCGCTTTCTCAAAGAAAATCCCAAACGGCGTCGCGGCGGCGGTGATGTCCTCCACCGTGCCGGAGAGCCCCAGGAAATTCGGGTCGAACGCCCGCGCGTACGCGGCCACGCGGTCCGGGGTATCGCGCTCCGGGTCCACCGAGATCAGCAGCACCTGCACGTCGGACGCCTGTTCGCCCAGCGCGGCCACGGCTTTGGCCAGGTCCCCGAGCGTGGCCGGGCAGACATCGGGGCAGAAGGTGTAGCCAAAGTACAGCACCGTCAGCCGGCCGCGAAAATCGCTCAACCGCACGATGGCCCCGCCGCCGCTGTGGAGCGTGAAATCGGCCGCCGGCGCCGGCGCTTCCAGCAGCATCCCGTGCAGTTCCGCCGCCGGGGCCGCGCCGGGCATAAACTGCCGGGCCGCCCAAAAGCCGGCCACCACCAGCAGGCCCAAAACCAAACCGCTCAGGAGTTGCAGCCCGCGTTGCATGCGGTCACTCAGAGTAACAGCCAAAAAAATGCGCGGCGTCGTACGCGTACTTGGCCCAGCCCGCGCTGTTGCGCGCTTCGGCCGCCACCAGCCGGAGATCGCGCAGCACCCGCGCCGGCGCCGGCCAATAGGAGGAATACTCCGCGCGCTTAATGCCCCAGCCATCCACCAGCCACAGCCGCGTATCCAGGATGAGGGTGCCATCCGTCTGTGGTTTGGCGAAGACGTCAAAGCCGCCCGTGACCAGGGCGGCCACCGCCGGGGCGGGGCCGGTCAGGAAGCTCCAGCGGGTGAAGTCGGCGCCCACTTGCTGACCGTAGGCGCGCAGCACGGCCGGCGTATCGTGTTCCGGGTCCACCGTCACGGTGACCAAGCGGACCGGCACCCCCAGGTCTTCCTGTGCCAACGCGGCCTGTAGTTCGCCCAGCAGCGGCGCCGGCGACTCGCACGCGCCCCCGCACCGCGCGTACGAGAAGGAGTACAGGGTCAGCGCGCCGCGCAGACTATCGCTGGTTACCGGCGCCCCGTCCTGATCCACCAGCACAAACCCCGGCGCCAATTGCAGGCGCGGCAATACCTTCACCGGCTGGAAGGTGACAAACAGCAGCACACCCAGAAGGGGCGCGCCCGCCAGGAACGCGAAGCTCAGCCCAAGCCAACGGCGCATACCGGGATTCTACCGTACTCAGCGCGGGCCGCCGCCGCGAATTTGGGGTTGGTCGGCCGGCGGCGAGCCGCTATAATCGTTCGGGTTCGCTTATCCGTATGGTCACGCCGCCTGAATATTGCCGTCTCGACTGTGTTTATGAAGCGCCGGACAGCGCGCGCAGCCCCGTGGTCTTGATCCACGGCTTTCCCGATTCGCCGCAAATGTTCGCGGCTTACACCACCGCCGCCGAGCGCCAACAGCCCTGGCTGAGCGGGCGCAGCCTCTACACGTTTGCGTTCCCCAACCGCCACACCCACCCGGCCTTCCCGCCGGTCAGCGCGCTGCGCCAGGGCGTTTTGGCGCGCGAGTTCGCGGCCTGGCTGGACGATCTGGCCGGCCGCAGCCCCACCGGCCGGCTGGCCGTCATCGCCCATGATTGGGGCGCCACCTATACCTGGCAGTACGCGCGCGCGCGCCGGGACCCGCCCATTGAAAAGCTGGTGGCTCTCTCGGTGGGCTCATCCTTCCGGTACGATTTTGGCGAGCACGGCCTGCGCGCGCTAACCTGGCTGTATGGCGCGTGGTTTGGCTCCGCCTGGTATGTGCCGGCCCTGCGCGGCCTGGTGGCGCGCTCCATCATCGCCGGCGCCGGCTATCGCTCCGCCACGGCCGGCGAACTGTGGCGGGACGCCTACCATTATTGGGACCGCCTGGCCTGGCTGCCGACGATGCCGCTCTACGCGCTGGGCCTGGTCGGCCGGCAGCCGGAGTATCTGGATTTCCCCTTCCCGGTGCTGTATCTTCGTTCGCCGCTGGACCGGATCGCATCCACGGCCGCCTTTGAGCGCGCGCTGGACGCGCGGCCGGACTGCCGGCGCGTGATTCTGACCGACGCCAACCACTGGTTCCCCGAACAGCACAGCGCGCGCGTGCTGGCCGAAATCCGCCCGTTCTTGACCGACTAGCTGAGGGATTAAAAAGTTGAGCGCCGCTGGTTCAGCGGCGCTCGATTTGAATTGCTCAGGTGCCCCTATGGGGATTCGAACCCCAGCTTTGGCCTTGAGAGGGCCGCGTCCTGGTCCACTAGACGATAGGGGCTTAGTGCAAAGCGGCGAGATTATAACACAGGCAGGTTCAAACGCAAGATTTTAAGCCTCAGATTGGGCGCGTTTATGTTCCTTCGCCGCGCTCGCCGGATCTTCCGTTATAATTCCGACAATACCCGTCTGACT
>JAGOBN010000268.1 GCA_017999235.1 Anaerolineales bacterium
GTCGGGGGATCGGATGATCCGACGCGCGGTTGATAAGTGGCGGCGGCCAAACCCGCCGGCAGGGTCAATGGGCGCGTTTCTTGAATATACTCGCCGGCCACCCAGCTGGCGGTGGGGCGCGCGCCGGCGGCCGGCGCGGACGCGCTTTGCGCCACCACCCGGTCGCCGGCGCCGAAATGCACAAAGACCCAATAGTTCTGCGCCGGCGTCGCGGCCGCCTGCCAGACCAAGGTGAGGGTCAGCTGTGCGCCGGCGCGCTCCAGCGTGTAGCCCGCCACCGCGCCCACCCCCGCGAACTGCGCGCCGCTGGCCTGCGCGAAGGCCGGCGCCGTAAACACGCGCTCCGGCGCGGTCACGGTCACGGTCGTCAGGCTTTGCCGGCCGGCCTCCCCCGCCACGGACACCGCCAGCTGATACGCGCCGCCGGGCAGATCGGCCGGGATTACCAGCCGGTATTGGCCGCGCCACTCGTCGCCGGCCTGCCAACGCGCGGTGCCGTAGCCGTTGACGGGTTCCACCTCCCAGGCGGCGGCGGCCTGGCCGGCGGCGTCCAGCAGTTCTAAGCGCGCGGTGCGGTCCGCGCCCGGCGCCGTCTCGGCGCGCCAATAGCCGGTGAGCGCCAGCGTCTCGCCGGCGTTAACGCCGGCGCGCTCCAGCCCATAGCCCAAAAAGGTCAGCGGTCCAAAACGGGCGCGCGCCGCCGCTACCGGCGCGAGGCTGAACGGCCGCGCCGGCCGGTCCACGGTCACGGTCCCCAGCGTGAATTGCGGCGCCACCGCGTTGCCCTGCGCGTCCAGCACGGATTGGATCTCCAGGCTGTTAAGGTCAAAGACCTCCGCCCACAATTGATACTCGCCGGGGGGCGTGCCGGGCAGGAGGGTGAGATGGCGCGCCCATTGCGCGTACTGGCCGGGCGCCCAGGCAAAGGTGGGCGGGGGCTCACGGTGCCAGCGCGGCGGCAGGGCGTTGTCGTTGTCGTTCCACTGTAAGCCGGCCGCGTCGCGCACGCGGAACGTGGGCCGGTAGATACGGTCCACCGGCGCCGCGGCCGAAAGATACACCGCCACATCCACGGCGCCGTCGGCGGGCAGGCGCGCGGCGGCGAGATCGTAGCCGTGCACGCGCAGGCCGCCGGTCAGGTCCAGCGCCAGCGCCTGCTGCGCCGTGGCCACCGCGCCTGGGGCGGGCTCAAAGGCGGTGTGGATCAGCGGGTTCGGGTAGCGTTCCAGCACCAGCGGACGCGCGGCATTGAGGGCCACGGCCAGCGCCAGCAGGCCGGCGGCCCAGGCCGGGGACAGCGCCGCGGCGGACGCGGCGGCCGGGGACAGCGCGGCGGCGCTGGCCGTGAACGGCAGCAGCCCCAGCAGAGCGAGCACGGCCAGCAGAGAGATCGCGTCGGCGGCCAAGCGGAGGGGCGTCTCCCCGAAGCTGAAACGCACGGTGTGCGCGCCGGCCGGGACCGTGAACGTGATCAAGCCCCATTCCGGGTCGGGCGTCAGCGCCAGCGGCGCGCCATCCAGCGTGGCCGTCCAGCCGGGGAAAGCAAACTGCTTGAAGGTGAGGCGGGCCGGCGCCGTCAGCGTCAGAGCGGCGGTGTAATCCAGCGGATACGCGTTCAGCACCGCCAGTCCGGCGGCGGCGGGCAGGCCGGCGAGATACGCCGGCGTCTCGTCCGCGATCAGAGCCTCCGCCACGCTGCGATCCTCCGGGAACCGGCGCACCGTCTGCGGCAGGAATTCGCCTTTGGCGGTGGAGCCGATGGTGCCGGTGGCGTATTCGTAGTCCACGGTGCGCGCCAGGGTGATCTCGCTCATCGGCTCGCAGTAGCGCGGATACCACCAGCCGAGCTGGCCGAGCGCCAGGGCCAGCAGCAGGCCGGCTGTGACGGCGCCGGCGCGCTTTGGCAGCCAGAGCCCATTGCCGCCGATGAGCAGCGCCGCGCACAGCGCGCCGGCCCCCAGCAGACGCCACGGGAATTGCAGGAACGCAATTAGCGGCACGGCCTCCCACACGGGCTGGGTGACCGCCAGGGTAAGCGCGGCATACGCGGCCAGCGCGCCGAGGAAGAACAGGCTGGGCCAGGCGAGGCCGGCGGCCCGGCGGCGTAACCCCGCGAACGCGCCCAGACCAGCCAGCGCCACGGCCAGCAGGCCCAGGCCCTTGGCCGGCGAGGGGTTGATGAGCAAGGGATCTTCCGTCAGCGGCGGGGCCAGCAGTTCACCGGGGGTCAGGTAGTTGGTGTAGTAGGTAAAGATCGGGGGCACCAGCAGCCGGTCGGATTGCACCAGGCCGCGCTCGGCCAGGGCCGGCAGCCAGAAGCGCGCGGCCAGAGCCAGGCCGGCCGCAAAGAGCAAGCCGCCGCGCACCAGCGTCCCCGGCGCGCGCTGTTTCAGCGCCAGCAGGCCGGCGTAGGCGGCCGCCAGCGGCGCCACGCCGAGGGCGGTGGCGTTGTGGGCATACAGCAGGCCGGCCAGTGCGCCGGCGGCCGCCAGATCCCAGCGCGTGATCAGCGCGCGGCCGGCCGGCCGCGGCGCGAGGGCGCGGTGAAAGGTGAACAGCACCAGGGGCATCAGAGCCAGGCCGAGGGTTTCGGCCAGCGCGCCTCGGAAGATCACATTGAAAGCCAGGTACGGCGCGCTTTGGTAGGCCAGACCGGTGACCAGGCCGCCGGCCTCCCCCCACCACTCGCGGCCGAGCCAGTATGCGCCAGCGCCGGCCAGCCAGACCGCCAGGATCATCAGCAGATGCAGGGCGGCTGGGTAGATCAGGCCGGTTTGATGCAGCGCCACCAACAGATACGACCCGAGCGGCGCGTAGTAGTTGAAGTGGGGATACCCGAAGCCCCAGGCCATTTCCGGCTGCCAGCGCGGGAGCAGGTGGCCCTGGCGCAGGGCGGCTTCCAGCACCACGGCTTTGTTGATGTGGTAGAAGCCGTCGTCCGTGCACAGGGTTTCCGGCCGCAGCAGGCTCTGGGTGAGGAACAGCGCCACGGCCAGCAGGGTGAGGTAGGGCAGCCAGCGGGACATGCGGCAAGTATAAAAGAGATGCGGGCAAAGCTGGAAACCGCGCGCCGGCGGTGTGCTATAGTGGCGGCGGTGTCCAAGCCGGCCGGGTTGTCGCGGCGGCTGCGTAGCAGCCGCCGAGGAAAGTCCGCGCTCCACAGAGCACGACGCCGGGTAACGCCCGGAATGGGGTGACCCATTGGAAGAGGGCCACAGAGAAGCGTAATGCCGGCCCGCCGCCGCCAGGCGGCGGGGAGGCGAGGGTGAAACGGTGGGGTAAGAGCCCACCGGCGTCCGCCGCAAGGCGGGCGGCCAGGTAACCCCCGTCGGGAGCAAGGCCAAGCAGGGGCAAGATGCGGCTCGCGTCGTTTGAGCCCCGGGTCGGCCGCCCGAGCCGGCCAGCAATGGCCGGCCTAGAGAGATGACAGCCTAAAACAGAACGCGGCTTACGGGCTGGCTTGAAAGACACCTAAAGGGCGTGACCAGTTTCGACTGGTCACGCCCCCAAGACCAAAGCGAAGCGCAGGCGTTAGCGGATTTCATTGAGCGGATGAAATTCTAGAGCGGCCGCGGCCCGTTGCAGACTCGGCCGGGAGTAGTGACGCCGCAGCGTGGAAGTGCCGGCATGGCGCAACAACGATTCAACTTGAACCGGAGATGCCCCCCGATCTTCAAGGATCGTCGCCAGACTGCGGCGAACGATCTGCGGTGTCACGCCGCGCAGATCGCGCAGTTCGGACCAAGCCTTGATCGCCAGCTCTACCTGACGGCGATGCATCGGCCGGCCGTTGTCCTGGCGAAACACCAGATCATCCGGCTCCAGCGGCTCGACGAACGCCTTCAAGACTGCGATCAGCGGTTTGGGGATCGGCACTTCTTGATCGCCGCCGCTCTTCGTATCGCGCAACACGATGCAGTCGTGGCCGAACTCGATGTCACGTTGGCGGATGCGCGAGAACTCCTCTGGGCGCAGCCCCAGCCAGATCAGCAATTGGCACACCAGCTCATTGCGCTGGCTCATCCGGCGCGGGTCGAGCGGGTTGACCAGCAGACGCTGCTGGATGGCCAGCGGGAACTTGGCCGGGTGATAACTGCTGGGCTTGAAGCCCGGCGCCACCTGCCGCAGCGCTGGCTCCACGATCCGGCGGCGAAAAGCCAGCCGGTCCATCGCCTGCCCGCGGCGACTGGGAAACAACGGCCCGTTGCTCCGCAGACGCTCCGGGAACTGCCGGAAATAGCCGACGAACGCCGCGATCAACTCGGCCGGCAAAGCCACCGTGGTGTTCTTCAAGGCCAACGCACCCGTCTCCAGGCTCAGGTCCTTCACCTGCAGCCTCAGCACCTGGGCCAGCGGCAGGCGCAGGCGGATCAGCACGCCAAAGAGCACCCAATTGCGGATGCTCAGGAAAGTGGCGAGGGTGGCCGAGGCGTCAGTGTGCATAACCGAAAGAACTCCTGGCGGGTGAGGATGCGCTGATGCGTCTGAACACGCTTGAACGTCAGGCCCATCTCGGCAAAGGTGAGCGGGCCTGGGGCCAACTGGCGTTTGGCCAGATAACCCCAGTACGCGCGCAGGCCGTGCGCCCGGCGCGCCACCGAACTGCTGGCGTGGCCGGCGCGGCGCTCGGCGGCAATGAAGGCGCCGAAGTTGTTGCTGGTCATATCCGAGGTCTCGGCCGGCCGCTTGAAGGTCGCCTCGATAAAGGCGGCGAAGAGGTTCACGTCGCGGCGGTAGTCGCCGATGGTGCTGGGTTTGCGGGCACGCTCGTGGCGCAGGAATTCGCAGAAGTCGTCGAGTGTGCCGGCGATCGGGCGAGAGATGTAAGGAGCGGCGGTTTTCTGAACACCGTACTCATTCAGAGCTTGCTTAACAGCCAATCCGATCAGGGCGGACAGCGGGTTGGGGAGTTCGGGCGCAGCAGAGTCCATAGCGGTTGTCGGGTTGATAACAGAACCAGATAAGTAACAGTGTTATCAACTTAGTCAACACTCTACCATCAAGAAGGCAGCCGTGTCAAGAAAAAAACCCCATAACGACACAACTGGCCCGGAAAACCGGGCAGCAAATGCGAAAGACGCCCCACTTGTCGCACTTTCGTGGCAGAACCTTGGAGAGTATCTGACGGAGCGCCGCGAACAACGGGGTTTATCTTTGAGAGGCTTGGCCGCCGAACTCGAGGTCGCCCCGGCTCACCTGTCGCGCATCGCGACCGGCAAGACCAAACCCAACCCCGACACGTGCAAACGGATTGCAGAGTATTTCGGGGATCCTGTTATTTTGGTACTGCGAGTGGCCGGCTGGGTCGATGACGAGGACATCACGGCCGACGACTTCATGAAGTTGTTTTACTCGGCCATTAAAGATGACCCCGATCTGCAGATCTTGTTCAAGGTCTATCAGCAGCAAAATACGCCCGAGAAACGCCATGCGTTTGTGCGCTCGATTCAAGCCGCATTCGGTGTCAAAACCGCGTGACCCCTGAGAAACGCCGCCTCTACGAAAAAGCCAGGGAGGAAGCGAACCGGCGGCTTGATCCGCACACGCCGGCCACGAAGCGCTGGATCACTATCGGTGGCATCGCGCTGAGCATGGTGCTCTTTGTCAATATGGCTGTGCCATTGCCCGGCGTCGTGGTTTGGCCGGCTTGTCTTGGCCTGGCAGTTGTGTGGCTGGTGAACGAGTTTGGCGTGCGCCAGGCGTGGCGGCTGTATGACGAGGCCCACGCAGAGCAGGCGCACCGGGTGGCGTTGATGCATAAGCGCGATGCCCTGACGCGTGAGCTTTTGGGCCGCGTCTTCTTGTGGATCGCCTACTCAGGCACTTTTCGCGTCCTTGACCCGAACATCCCTTGGTTTATAGGAGCGCTTGCCTGGGCCGGTTTTCTGTACTTGCTGTGGTTGGCGTTTTTAATCGGGCGCGTGGAATGGCAGATGCGCGCCGCCGGCAAAACGGATTAACCTTACCCCTGGAAGCTCCCCTGCAGGTCTTCGACTAATTGAGCATACACATGACGCTCCCGGCCGTACGGATCGGCGGCCAGCGTCTGCTCCTCGGCCGTCAACTGGCTCAGGAA
>JAGOBN010000269.1 GCA_017999235.1 Anaerolineales bacterium
AAGGCGCGCGCTGGGGCCTGAAGATCCGGCACGCCGAGTTCACGGACGCCATGTGGGAAGGGCTGACCGACCCGATCTGCGGCCAGCTCATGGGGCGCACGGCCGAGAACCTGGTGGAAGAGTTTGGACTCAACCGCCAGCAGCAGGATGAATACGCGGTCCAGTCGCACAAAAAGGCCTTTATGGCCACGCGCATGGGCAAGTTCGCGGACGAGATTGTGCCGGTGGAAGTGATCAAGCGGGCCGCCGGCCAGGAAGTGGCCAAAGAGAAGATCACCCAGGATGAGACCATCAACCCCGGCCTGACCGTGCAGAAGGCCGCGCTCTACCCCGCCATCTTCAAGCGCGAGGGCGGCTCGGTGACGCCCGCCAACGCCTGCGGCATCTCCGACGGCGCCAGCGCCATGCTGATCATGTCGGCCGAGAAGGCGGCGGCGCTGGGGTACACGCCGCTGGCCCGCATTCTGGGCTACGGCTACGCCGGCGTCGAGCCGCACCGCATGGGCATCGCGCCGGCCGGCGCCGCTCCCAAGGCGCTGGAGAAGGCCGGCTTGAAGCTGGAGCAGATGGACCTGATCGAGATCAACGAAGCCTTTGCGGCCCAGGTGATCGCGGTGGGCCAAGTCCTGGGCTGGGATTGGCCCAAGGTCAACGTCAACGGCGGCGCCATCGCGCTGGGCCACCCGGTCGGCTCCTCGGGCTGCCGGATCGTAGTCACCCTGGCGCACGAAATGCGGCGCCGCAACAAAGACGGCAAGACCCCGGCCCGCTACGGCCTGGCCACGCTGTGCGCGGCCGGCGGCCAGGGCGCGGCCGTGGTGATCGAAGCGTTGTAGAGGCGGCCATGGCCCGGCGGCTGACCACCCCCCGCACCCGGCGGCGCGGCGCGCAGATTGACCCGCAGGACGTGCGCCTGTTCAGCGGCAGCTCCCACCCGGAGCTGGCCGCCGGCATCGGCGCGCACCTACACGTGCCGCTGGAGCAGACCCGCATCGCGCACTTCAGCAACGACGATCTCTTCATCCAGCTGGGCGCCAGCGTGCGCTCGCGCACGGTCTTCATCGTGCAGTCGCTCACCCCGCCGGCCAGCGACCATGTGCTGGAACTGCTGATGATGCTGGACGCGGCGCGCGGGGCCGCCGCCCGCGAAGTCCACGCCATCATCCCGTACTTCTCTTACGCCCGGTCGGACAAGAAAGATGCGCCGCGCATCTCCATCACCGCCCGCCTCATCGCGGACCTGCTGGAGACGGCCGGCGCCACGCATGTGATGACCATGAACCTGCACTCGCCGCAGGTCCACGGCTTCTTCCGCATGCCCACCGACCCGCTCACGGCGCGGCCGCTCTTCGCCCAGCACTTTCACCGGCGCAAGCTGGAGAACGCCATCGTCATCGCGCCGGATGCCGGCATCGCCAAATCGGCCGCGCGCTTCGCGGCCGCGCTCGGCCTGCCCTCCGTGGCGGCCGAGAAAATGCGGCTCTCCGACACGCGCGTCGAGATCGATGATCTGCTGGCCAAACAGGTGCGCGGCTTCAAGCGCGCGCTGGTCTACGATGACGAGATCGCCACCGGCAGCACCATGCTGGAGGTCTGCCGGCTGCTGGTTAAACAAGGCGTCGAGCGCATCTCGCTGGTCTGCACGCACGGCCTGTTCACGGGCGACGCCATCGGCAAGCTCAGCAGCCTGGCGCAGGTGGACGAGATCGTCACCACCGACACCGTGCCGATCCCGGCCGAGAAGCGCGTGCCGCAGCTCAAAATCCTGTCGGTGGCCCCGGTCTTTGGCGAGGCCATCCGGCGCAATTTCTGCAAAGAGTCGATCGGCGACCTGTTCGCCTTTGGGGACGCCGCCTAGCGCGGACCGTGTCCGCGCGCGGCCGTTGTCCGCGCCCGGACGCCGCCGCCTTACCACACTAAGGAGCCGCCATGTATATCTTCAAAGCCGGAGTTGTCGGCGCCGGCGCCATGGGCGCCGAAATCGCGCAGGTGATTTCCTTCTCGGGCCTGCCCGTGGTGCTGAAGGATGTGGACCAGGCCATGCTGGACAAGGGCCTGGCGCACATCCGCGAGATCTACCAGCGCCGGGTGGACAAGGGCAAGATGTCGGCCGGCGATATGGACGGCAAGCTTTCGCTGGTCACGCCCACCCTGGCCTACGAGGATTTCAGCGACGTGGACCTGGTGATCGAAGCCGTGCCGGAAAAGATGGCCATCAAGCGCGCCGTGCTGGCCGAACTGGGCAAGGTCCTGCCGGAATCGGCGCTGGTGGCTTCCAACACCTCCGCGCTCTCGATCTCCGAGATGGGCGCGGCGCTGGGCCGGCCGCAGAAGATGGTCGGCCTGCACTTCTTCAACCCGGCCAGCGTCATGAAACTGGTGGAGGTCATCCCGGGCCTGGATACCGCCCAAGACACCATCGACGATGTGGTGGCCTTCACCGAGAGCCTGCGGAAGCTGCCGGTGGTGGTGAAGGAATGCCCTGGCTTTTTGGTCAACCGCCTGCTGATGCCGTACATGAATGAGGCCGTCCTGGCCCTGGAAGAAGGCGCGGCGCCGGCCAGCGAGATCGACCAGCGCATGCAGGCCTGGGGCTGGCCGATGGGGCCGTTCCTGCTGATGGACATGCTCGGCCTGGATGTGTGCGCGCATGTAGGCGCGTATCTGGAGACCGAGTACGGCGAGCGCATGAAAGGCGCCCAGCTCTTCCCGCGGCTGCTGGCGGCCAACCGGCTCGGCGAGAAGACCGGCGCCGGCTTCTTTGGCTACGGCGGCGAGAGCGACGAGCCGGTGCTGAAGATGATCGCCGACCTGCAGGCCAGCGGCCAGGTCAAACCCAACCCCGGCTCCTTCAGCGAGGAGCGCCTGGTCCTGCCGCTCATCAACGAGGCCGCGCTGTGCCTGCAAGAGGGCATCGCCTCCCCGGGCGATATCGACCTGGCCATGATCGCGGGCAGCGGCATGACCTACCAGGGCGAGCGCATGGGGCCGCTGGCCGTGGCCGACACGCTGGGGCTGGACGTGGTGCTGGCCAAGCTGGAGCAGTTCCAGGCCCAGTACGGCGAGCGCTTCCGCCCCGCCCGCTATCTCAAGCTAAAAGTCCGCGCCGGCCACCTGGGCAAGCAGAGCGGCCGCGGCTTCCACGAGTATTCGGCGTAGGGCATCCGCCCGCCCGCCGCCCAAGGAGAGCGAGATGTCCGAACGACAATTTGTGAAACTGAGCATCGAAGACCGCGTGGCCGTCATCACCATCGACCACGCCCCGGTCAACGCCCTGAACGATCAGGTGCTGGACGAACTGGATGCGGTGGTGGGCGAGGTCATCGCCAGCGCCGACGCCAAGGCGGCCGTGATCACGGGCGCCGGCCAGCTGGCCTTTGTGGCCGGCGCCGATATCAACGTCTTCGACGCTCTGCTGAAAGAAGGCGCCGCCGCCGAAGGGCGCGCGCGCGATTTCCTGCAGAAGGGCCAAAACGTGTTCGCCAAGATCGAGAACGCGCCCAAGCCCTTTATCGCCGCCGTCAACGGCGTGGCGCTGGGCGGCGGCATGGAACTGGCCATGGCCTGCCACATGCGCGTCATCGGCGACCGCGCCAAACTCGGCCAGCCGGAGATCAACCTGGGCATCATCCCCGGCTGGGGCGGCACCCAGCGCCTGCCGCGGCTGGTGGGCAAGGCCAAGGCCATCGAGCTGATTCTGACCGGCGACCAGATTACGGCTCAGGAAGCGCTGCGTCTCAACTTGGTCAACAAAGTCGTGCCGGGCGGCGAGGTCCTCAAGACCGCGCGCGATCTAGCCAAGAAGATCAGCCAAAAAGGCGGGCTGGCCATCCGCGCCGCCCTGGACGCTATCGGCACCGGGGCCAGCAAGCCGATCGCCGAGGGCCTGCTGTACGAAGCCGAACGCATCAACGAAGTGGTCAAGACCGAGGATATGCGCGAGGGCGTGAGCGCCTTTTTGCAGAAGCGCCAGCCGGTGTTTAAGGATCAGTGATCGGTGATCAGTGGTTAGTGGTAAGTGGTAAGTAGTCACCGCCCACTGAGCACTATCCACTATCCACTTCATACCATGAATTGGTCTAACGCTTTCCTCCTGGCCTTGGCGGTGCTCTCCTGCGTGTGGGTGCAGACGCGCATCGAGCGCAACCGCTGGTGGGTGGGGGTGTTCTTCTACACCCTGCCGGTGCTGCTGCTGACCGCGCTGTGGGCCAGCGTCACCGCCTCCTGGCCGGAGGCGGCGGCGGGGGCAGCCGCCGGCCTGGGGCTGGGCGCCGGCTGGTGGCTGGCGTACGGCCGGCGGGTGCGGCCGGCGGACAGCAGCGGCATCAAGGTCTGGGGCCAGGATACCGCCGCCCGTCCCAAAGCCGCCCTGCAGGCCGAGCTGGATCAGCTGAAATACGAGAAAGAGCAGTTGGAAGCCGAACTGCGCCGGCTGCGCGAAACGCAGGCGAAAAAGCCGGACGAGGGGGAAGTCAGTAGTTAGTAGTCAGTGGTCAGTGGTTGGCGGTTCCGTGATGGCTGGAGGAGCGCTCTGATGGATTTCAATCTCACCGAAGAACAAGTGATGTTCCGCGACCTGTTTCGCGATTTCGCCGCCAAGGAAGTGGCCAAGACGGCGGAGCACACCGACAAGGCCGAAGAGCCGCCGGGGCCGGTTTTCCAAAAGGCGGCCGCGCAAGGCTTCTTCGGGGCGCCCTTTCCCGAAGCGCTGGGCGGCGCGGCCATGGATATGCAGACCTACTGCCTGCTGCTCGAGGAACTGGCCCGGCAGTGCGCGTCCACGGCGGTCACGCTGGCCGTGCATACGTCGCTGGTCGGCCTGACCATTCTAGAAGCCGGCACCGCCGCGCAAAAAGAAATGTACCTGCCGCGGCTGGCCGGCGGCGAGCTGGGCGCCTTCGCGCTGAACGAGCCCGAGGCCGGCTCCGACACATCCAACCTGCAGACCCGCGCCGCGCTCACCGCCGCCGGCTGGCAGTTTGACGGCGTCAAGACCTGGGTGAGCAACGGCAGTCTGGCCGGCGTTTTTATTGTGTTCGCGGCCACCGAGCCCGCTCAGCGCCAGGCCGGCATCAGCGCCTTCCTCGTTGAGAAAGACGCGCCGTGGCTGGCGGTGGGACACCGCGAGCCCACGCTGGGCCTGCGCGGCCTGGATATCCGCACCCTGTATCTGGAGGGCGGCCCGCTGCCTGACGGGCAGCGGCTCGGTCCGCTCAACGGCGGGTGGGCGCTGGCCCAGCGCGCGCAGGAGCGCTTTAAGTTGGCGCTGGCGGCGGTGGGGCTGGGAATCGCCGAAAGCGCCCTCAGCCTCGGCGTCAGCTTCGCCATCGAGCGCAAGCAGTTCGGCACCGCCATCGCCCACAAAGGCGCGATCCAGACCTATCTGGCCGACAGCGCCGTGGAGATTGAGGCGGTGCGCGGCTTGGTGCAGCGCGCGGCCTGGCAGGCCGATCAGGGCCAGGATTTTGGGCGGGCGGCCACGCAGGCCAAATATCTGGCGGCGCGGGTGGCCAAGGAAACGGCCAACAAGATGCTGCAGGTGCATGGCGGTTACGGCTTCAGCGACGAGTACGCCATCTCGCGCGTCTACCGCGATTCGCGCGCGCTCAAGATCATGGGCGGCACGGACGAGGTGCAGCGCTTCCTGGTGGCGCGCGAGGTGCTGCAAGACGCCGGCGTCGCCATCCAGCCGTAAGGGGCGAAGCGCTCCGCGCTTCGCTTAAGCGGCTGGCTTCGCCAGTCGCTAAGGAGCCAACATGGATTTCATTTTCAGCCCCCAGCACGTCGCCCTGCGCCGGATGATCCGCGAATTCTGCGAGGAAGAGCTGCGGCCGCGCGCCAAACAGGTGGACCGGACGGGCCAGCCGGACCGGGCCGTACTGCGGATGATGGGCGAACTCGGCCTGTTCGGCGTGCCGTTTTCGCAGAAATACGGCGGCTTGGGCGCCGGCGAGACCGGCTACTGCATCCTCATGGAGGAGCTCAACCGCGTCTGCCCGTCCACGGCCACCATCATCGGCGCGCACATCGGCATCGGCGCCATGAGCCTGTAT
>JAGOBN010000270.1 GCA_017999235.1 Anaerolineales bacterium
GAGCCGGCCACAGCTGAGCCTGAGCCAGCGCCTGAACCCGAACCCCGGCCGGATCCGCCGGCCGCGGCCGGGCCCATGGTCCAGGTAAACGATGTAATCCGAGTGATTGCGAAGACCGGGCTGGCGCGCGGCAGCCAACTGCGGAACGAGCTCGCCAACTTGTGGGGTATCGAGCCCGGCGACCCGGCTATCCGCGAGACCGTCCAGGCCGCCATCACGGCAGATTATCTGCGCGTGCATGTGCTCCACGCCGAGTGGGCGGGCGCCCATCGAAAGTTGGTGGAATTGACTTCGGCCGGCCAGGACCGGGCCGCGCAGTTGGGCTGCCCGTGTGCGCCGTCCGAGCTTGCAGAAAGCAATCGCCGGGGGCTGGATTTAGAAACTCTCAACCTGGTGCTCGCTGGGGCCGATATTCTGCGGGCGAGTGGGTATACCGAGGTTTGTGTCTTCCCGCCTGCCGTGGCACTGCCCGCGGGCGTCACCTATGCGCCCATGCTCAGCGCCCGGGATCAGACCGGGGCGACGATCTACGTCGAGTGTGCCCGCAGTTCGTCGCTAATGCCGCGGTCCACGCGCTGGCAGGTGGCGGCACAGGCGGGCGGCGGCGCTCTGTATCTCATCGCCCCCACGCCGGCCATACTGGTGCGCCTGACAACGGAGATCAACGTGGCGCGCTTGCAGTCGGACTTCCGAGTGATGGCGCTGAATGTGAACGAGCACTTGAAGGGTCGGCGCGGCTCGAATGATTCGATCTGGTTTTATCAGCGTCACAGTTGATTTGGATTTCGGTGTTGGTACAGTGGTTGGCTTAAAGGTGAATCCGATGGGAAATGCACGTCCCCTATTGACTTGGCTGATTGAGTTTCCTAAAGTAGCGCGCGTTCGAAACAATCTCTCAGCGTCCTGGCGATGGGCGCTATCTCTGGGGATGATGGGCGTGACGGTGTTGGTAACGGCTTGTGGGCCAGTTGGGATTGACTTGCGAGACTTGGGGCAAAACGGCTCAGAGGCTGGCACCACACTGTATGTCGTTCAGAACGGCGATACGCTCAGCGGGATCGCGGCGGCGCATGGCACGACCGTGGAGGCATTGATCCGGATGAATGCGGCTGCGTATCCGAAGATGACCGAGAGCCAAGGCCGCGTAATCGTGGCCGGCTGGAAGCTGACCGTGCCGGCTGGGGTGGCGCGAACAAACCCCGATCAGCCTGCGGCTGCCGCGCCAAATGCACCAATCGTGGCCGATGCGACTTCCGTAATCAGCCAAGACGGCGCATTCGATGATGCGGCGGCCGCGGAAATCGTGCGGCTGACGAACGACGAACGAGCGCGCAATGGCCTAGCAGGGTTGACCGTTGAGGATGGCCTTACAAGTCTGGCACGCCAGCGCTCAACTGAACTTGTGACGGATTTCAGCCACTCTGGATTCACAGCGAGTGGATGTGCGGGATGTGGCGAAAACATCGCCGGGTGGTATGCGGGGCAATCCGCCGAGGGCTTTGTTCAGCAATGGACAAGCAGTCCAGCCCACCACGCCAACATGCTCGAGACCAGCTTTACCAGCATCGGGGTCGGCGTATATCGTGTGCAGGCAAGTAATCTTGCGTACGCGGTGCAGATTTTCCGATGACTTCGCGACGGTTACGGGCCACATAAGCCCCGACTGAGCCACGGCGGCGATGACAATCGCCGATTAATTGAATAGCTGATCGATAAGGAGCGGACGGCACCTGTCCGCTCCTTTTTTTTCCCGACAAGGAGATCGCTGGATGACCATCACGATTAATCGCAAGTTTCTGATAGGCGTTCTGGCCGTGGGGATTCTGGTGTTGGGCGGTCTATTGCTCAGCTCCGCTTGGCTGAAGGCGTCCCAGGCCGCGCCGGCCATGCCCGAACAAGTGGCCACGGATTTTGCCCGCGCTTATTACACCGTGGACTACCGCGACCAGCAGGCCTGGCTCAGCCGACTGCAGCCGCTGATGACCGAGGCTGGTTTCACCCTGGTCAAGACGCAGTTCGCCCCGGCGGTTTGGAAGACCGTGACGCCGGCGAAATTCACTAACACGCTTGATCAGATCGAAGTCCGGGCTTCTGGTTTGGCCGCGGAAGGCGAAAGCCAGGTACCCACGCCGCGCGCCTGGCAGATCCAGCGCCTGCAAATTTCTTTGGCACCCGAAGCGCGCTGGCCAGGCATGACAACAGATACCACCCAGTTGAACGTCCTCCTGGAGCGCCCGCAGGCCGGCGGCGAATGGAAGGTGGTCACTACGCTGTCCGATCAAAGCGTTGAGCTGTTCAAACAGCGGGGAGCTAGCCAGTGAAAAGGCTATCCATCGTTTTGCCAATGATCGCCGTCCTATGTTTCACGGTCCGCACGGCCCAGGCGCAAGGCAACCTACCGCCCGGGATCACTGTTGGCGCCAACGGCAGCTACCAGCTTGACCCGTCCAGGTGGACAACGAATGAGCCGGTGTATGTCCAACCGGATGGGCTGCCCTCGTTTCAAGCGCAGTTGCCGGGCGGTGGTTCGATCTGTGCCGGCTGCTACGTCTTCAATACGTATGGCGGCCCCAACGGCGAGACCATCGTCGTTCCCAACACGTATACCGCGGTCATGATGGCAGTCACGGGCGACAACCCGTTCAATTCCCGGCCGGACGGCTATGTTCTCAGCGGCCTGCTGCAGATCCCGGCGGTGTTGGGGGTGTTCGAGAGCATGGGGATCACCTCCCAGCAGATTATGGATCCCAAACAGTGGAGCCCTGACCCGCTGTTTTGGCTCAATCTCAATATTCAACTCAACGGCTTGTTCGGGGCTGACCAGATCGACGAGGGCACCTTGTTTCTGGCGACGGGCGTTTTCTCGTTCAATGCAGGCAACTGCCCACCTGCCTTGGGGCCAGCTTGTACTTTGCCTGCCCGTAATCCATCAACCAACCCTGGCACTGGGCCGCAAGGCGATATCTACGAACAGATTTGTCTGGCGCTTGGGGACTGCAAGCCGCTGGAGCCCGATGTCTGCCCGGACGGCCGCAACCTGACGATCGACGCGCCGGCCCCGCGCTACCAAGCCGAGCGATTTGCCCCGGACAATCCGATCGTGGTCGGTCAGGACCCGTCCGCGCGCGGCGTTGACGTGCGGGTGCGCGCCACGCTTCCGCCGATCGCCGTCTCTTACAACAACACCATCCGTGAACAAGGCGAGGCCGCCTGTACCTGGGTGGGCGACGGCAATGGCGGCGGGTGCGGGAACTGGAGCGGCAAGACCAATTACTCCGGCGGGTATCAGCCGTGGATGGCCGGCGACCCCAACTGGGGCATCGTCGCCGAGGAACACTGGATTTGTGTCCGGCAGTCCAAGGCCTACCGCGACACGATCAGCCTCCTGACCGTGCAGGCGCGGCTGACGGACGAGTCCATCGCCTGGATTGAGACCGGCGATCTGCAGCAGCGCTATCCGGGCGCCAAGGTCTATCAGGCCGTCTGGCCGCTATTGCCCGGCTTCCCGCCCACCATCAATCAGATGGCCGCCGACCGCACCAGCTTTTTTCTGCAATGGGAGCGCGTGCCGCTGCGCGACCCGGGCCGTTACCGCTTGATCGTGGCCGGCCAGTCCAGCGGCACACCCTACACGGCCCCACGCCAATTGAGCTACTCGGATTACGTCTTTGACGTGGCCCTGTTCGAGGCCGCGCTCATCAAATAACCCTGCCCAGCGCAGCAACTTTATAAGGAGAACCCTGCCATGTCCGCACCTAAGAAAGCTTCCATCCTGCCGGTCATCATCCTGGCCGGCCTGGCCTTCGTGCTCACCGTCGGCTTTTTGTACGCGGCGCGCGCCGAGACGGCCGTGGTGGTCGCGGCCCGGTCCATCAACATCGGGGCGCGCCTGACCACCGACGATGTCACGCTCAAGCAGCTGCGCACCGCCGATGTGCCGGCCGGCGCGTTGACCAGCGTTGAAGCCGCCATCGGCCAGGTGATCAACCTGCAGCGCGGCGCCGGGGATGTGGTCACCGGCCAGATGCTGGGCTCAGAGGCGGTGTCCGCCATCGCCAGCGGCCTGGCCCCCAACAGCCGCGCCGTGGCTGTGAAGGTGACCCGCTCTTCCGGCCTGGCCGGCTTGCTGCGGCCCGGCGATTTTGTCTCATTGATCGCCGTGGTCAACCCGCCGGATCTCAATCAGGTGTTGGCCCCGCCGGCCGCCGCCGTGGTCACCGCGACCGAGACCGTGCGCCCGACCGGCACCCCGGCCCCAGCCGTGCCCACGCCCATCGTGCCCAAATCCCCGTTCGCGCGCCTGACCGCCACCGGCCTCAAGGTGCTGCTGGTCCCGCAGACCTTCCGCTACGAAGAAGTGACGGCCACCGAGAAGGATGGCTTCGCGCAGGCCCAGACGTCCCAGGTCGGCCAGCAAGAGTCGGTCATCGTCTTGGAAGTGCCGGCCGAGCCGGTCCAGATCGACGGGCCGCAGGGGCCGCTGACCATGACCCTGCCGGAACTTATCGCGCTGCTGGACACCCAGGCCAAGCTGTATCTGGCCCTGGAACCGGCCGGCGGCGCGAGCGCCGCCCATTTTCCGGGCGTGGCCATCGAGCAGATCGTGGATGCCGGCGTGGGGGGAAAGTAAATCATGTCTGGACAAAATGCGGTCACGGTCTTCCTGGCCGGACCGGATATGACCCATCTGATCAATCACGTCATGCCGACGTTCAACGGCGATCAGGCGCGGTACCACGTCCTGTCGGTCAGTAATCGCTGGCAAGACCTCGAAAACGATCTAAAGCGTTACATGCCTGACGTGGCGGCCATCGAGGCCGACATCGCGCCGGATCCGGAGGCGCTGCGCGATTTGCTGCGGCGCATGCCCGCCACGACCATGGCCGTGATTGTGCTGCCCAACAACCCGGTTTGGGCCGAGAGCCGGGGGCTGCTGGAGTCCGTTTCCACTCATGTGCGCGGCCTCTACCTGGCCCCCGTGAACTGGGCCAAACTCGCCCAGGCGATCTATAGCGTGGGGACCACGGAACGCGCCCGCCGGTTCGAGATCGCGCCGGCCGCGGCCGCCCAGACCGTGATCGAGCAGCAGTCGGGCAGCCGGCCCAAGCTGGTCCGAGGCGGGGCCCACGTCATCGCGGCCCTGTCGTTTGCCGGCGGCACAGGCAAGAGCACCATTCAGGAGGCCCTGGCGGTTACGTTTGCCCAGAACAACATCCGGACGCTCCTGGCCTCGTTCAATTCCCCGGCCGCCGCGGTCGGGCATTTCGGGCTGAAGTTCACCCCGAACGCCAGCGTCTGGTTCGAGCGGCCAAACACGGAGAGTTTCCGGGCTTCCCTGCAAAAGCACCCGGCGGTTGAGCATCTGGATATTCTGCTGCCGCCGGACGACCCCCTGATACTGACGTCGGCCGCCCTCTGGAAGCCCGAGCACCCGGGCAGCATCTACAGCCTGATCCAGGAGGCGCACTCCTTCAATTACGGGGTCGTGCTGCTGGACTTGCCACCGTTCGTGGACTCGGCCTGGACGCTGCACGGCGTGCTGGCCGCCAATATCGCGCTGCTCATCTGCCGGCCCACACTGCATGACCAGTTTGCGGCGATGCGGAGTTACACGCTCTTCACCGAACAACTGGCCGAACAACATCGCATCCCCACGGAAGCGCTCTTCAGCGTCATCAATATGAAGACGCCCGAGGACGACATGAGCGAGCGTGACTTTGTCACCGGCGTGGCCAGCCTGGCCGGCGGTTTCCCGCCCGTGCTGGCCTCGTTCCCGTATATCGCCAAGCTGCCGCGGCTGCAGAACCGCAACCAATCACCCGTCCTGGCCAGCGAGACCGCGGACTTCGCGCGGGTGGCCCAGGCGCTGGCGGCCAAGCTGGTCGGCAGCGATCTCGTCACCGACGCGAAGCGCGAGACGGGCAAGAGTTTCCTGGGCTTCAAGATCAAGCTCAAGTGAGGACACCGTGGAATACCTGATCGCCGGGCTCGTGGCCCTGGCCGTCTTTGGCCTGGCCTATCAGTTGATCCTCCGCCGGCA
>JAGOBN010000271.1 GCA_017999235.1 Anaerolineales bacterium
CTGTCCGGCCCGGAGATCGCCCGCGAACTGGTGATTGCCCTCAGCACCCTGCGCACCCACACGAAGCGCATCTACGGCAAGCTCAACGTCAACAGCCGGCGGGCCGCCGTCAAACGAGCCATAGAGTTAGGCCTGATCTAGCCTCGCCCGCCCACCCGCGCCCCTCAAGCCCTGTCCGATTCGCCGGCTCTCCGCGGCGGCTCGGGCAGGTTTTTGTTTGCCGGGCCGCCCCGGCGCAAATCCCCACCTCAATCCCCACACCTGGGGACGACGCTTCCCCACTTCAATTCGTATCGTGTGGCCGTAATCAAGAGCACGGGCCGACGGCCCGCCACAGGAGGGCCATGCACGAGGGACATCATGAACACACCACCCGCCAAGCCCGAGGATCCGCAACTGCCTGAGATGTACGAGATTCGCCTGAAGGGCCATCTGGAGGCCCGCTGGGCCGACTGGCTTCAGGGGCTGAGCATCCGCCACGAGGCGGATGGGACCACCTGCCTGACCGGCCCGGTCGCCGATCAGGCCGCGTTGTACGGGTTGATCCGGAAACTGCGTGATCTGGGTTTGCCCCTGATCGCGATCAACCCAACCGGCCCCCAGCCGGCCGCTGACACCAAGACCGATCATTCGCAGTCACTCTAGGAGACATCCCCATGAACAGCCAGCCTCTTATCCGTTGGGCCGGGTTATCCACCGCCGCCGCCGGCCTGTGCTTCACGGCCCTGGGCCTGCTGCATCCGGCGAACGAGTTTGCCTCCATCACCACGACCCGTTGGGCCATCGCCCACGGCCTGGCCATCACCATGGCCTTGACCGGCCTGGCCGGCCTGGCCGGGCTCCACGCCCGGCAGGCGCAAACGACCGGCTGGCTCGGGCTGGCCGGCTACGGGCTGATGAGCCTCTGGCTGGTGCTGATGTTCCCGTTCGCCTTCTTCGAGGCCCTGATCCTGCCGCTGTTGGCGACGCAGGCGCCGGCCGTGGCCGCGGCCTTTGTGGGGATGTTCACCAACACGCCCAGCGCCGTTGACCTGGGCCTCCTCCCCGCGCTGTGGTCCTTCTCCGACATTCTGTTCCTGATCGGCGGCCTGGTGTTGGGCATCGCCACGTTCCGCGCCGGCACCCTGTCGCGCTGGGCGGCCGGTCTGTTCACGGCCGGCATCGCGGCGGCCCCTATTTTTGGGTCACTCCTGCCGCCCGCGTTTGAGCCGCTCGTGGCGGTGCCTATCGGGCTGGGCCTGGCCTGGCTGGGCTGGGCGCTCTGGTCCGAACGGCACGCGCCGGCCGCCCAACCGGCCCAGGGCTGGGAAGAACCCCAGCGGCGCCGCGCCGGCGCTCAATAGGCTCGGCGTCTGGGACCCGCGTTCGGATGTCTTTTGGCCCGCAAGGAACCCCTGCACAGGAGCCTGTCATGACCGCAAACCGCACTTCAAGCCCCGCCTCGGCGGCGTGGCCCGTCACCGCCGGCCTGCTGCTGCTCAGCGTCATCCCCGTGATCTTTGGCGCCCTCCGCCTGGTCTCGTTGGTCACCGGCGCGGCGGTCACGCCGGACAACATCCGGTTCATCGCGGCCCCGCTGCCGGTGGTGATCCACGTCATCTGTTCGGCCGCGTATGCGCTGGCGGGCGCGTTCCAATTCGTGACCGGCAACCGCCGGCGCGCGTTCGGCTGGCACCGCGCCGCCGGACGCGTGCTGGTGGTCTGCGGGCTGCTGGTGGCGCTGTCCGGGCTGTGGATGACGCTGTTCTATACCCCGCCGGCCGGCCAGGGCGGAGTGCTGTTGTATGCCTTTCGGTTCGGGTTCGGGTCCGCCATGGTCGTGTCCCTCGGCCTCGGCTTTGAAGCGATCCTCCGCCGCCGGGACGTGCCCGCGCACCGCGCGTGGATGATGCGCGCTTACGCCATCGGGCTGGGCGCCGGCACGCAGGTGCTGACCGGCCTGGCCGAGAGTCTGCTGGCCAGCCCGCGCACCGAGCTGAGCCACGCGCTGGCTCTGGGCGCGGGCTGGATCATCAATCTGGCCGTGGCCGAGTGGGCCATCCGCCGGCGGCCGGCCCGCCGCGCCCCGGCTGTTACCGCCACGGCGTCTTGAGCCAGCTGCGTTTATTCAACTGATTAGCACAAAGCCAAGGAGCTAAACCATGAAAGCCATTGTGCGCCACACCTATGGGTCACCGGATGTGTTGAAGTTGATCGAAGTCCCCGTCCCTATCCCGCAGTCGAACGAAGTGCTCATCAAAGTCGCGGCCGCGTCGGTCAATGCCGCCGACTGGCGCATGCTCCGCGCGGATCCCTTCCTGGCCCGCCTGGACGGGGGCCTGGTGACGCCCCGCAACAAGATCCTGGGCTTCGACGTCGCCGGGCGGGTGGCCGCGGCCGGCTGCGCGGCCACGCAATTTCAGCCGGGCGAGGAGGTCTTCGCGAACCTGTATGACCTGCGCGGCGGCGCTTTTGCGGAATACGTCGCGGTGCCAGAAAAGCTGCTGGTGCGGAAGCCGGCCGGCCTGTCGTTCGAGCAGGCGGCGGCGGCGCCGATGGCGGCCGTGACGGCCCTGCGCGGGCTGCGGCCGCTGCAGCCGGGGCAGACCGTGCTGATTTACGGCGCCTCCGGCGGGGTGGGCACGTTTGCGGTGCAAATCGCCAAAGCCTTGGGGGCCGTGGTCACGGCCGTGGTCAGCGCGCGGAACCTGGAGCAGGCGCGGGCGCTGGGCGCCGACCACGTGCTGGACTACACGCGCGAAGACTTCACGCAGCGGAATGAGCGTTACGACCTGATTCTGGCGGTCAATGGCTATCGGCCGCTGGCGGCCTATCGGCGGGCCTTGCGGCCGGGTGGGCGCTATGTGATGGCCGGCGGCTCCGCGGCCCAGCTGTTTCAGGCGCTGCTGCTCGGCCCCTTGTTCTCGAAAAAGGCAGGCCACCAGCTGGGTGTGCTGGAAACCAAGCCGGAGACCGAGGACCTGGCTTGGGTGAAGGCTCAGCTCGAAGCCGGCGCCATCACGCCCGTCATCGACCGTGCCTTCCCGCTCTGCCAGGTGCCCGACGCCATCCGCTATATGGAGGCCGGCCGCGCCCGCGGGAAAATCGTCATCACCGTCAATGGCTAAGCCCCCGGCCGGCGGGCTGGCCGCACTTACGGGGCCAACCCGTTGGCGTGGGCGGCCCGCGCCCGGCGGTGCTTCAGGCAAGAAAGATTCTCTGCGTGACTCATGAACGCTCTGACACACATCCTGCTCAGCGCAGTCTTAATGGGAGTGGGGGCGACGCTCACCTTTGATCTATGGGGGCAGTGTCTCAAATGGCTCTTCAAGATCCCGCCGTCCAACATCTGCCTGGTTGGACGCTGGCTCGGCTACATGTCCGCCGGGGCTTTCCGACATGTGAATATTGGATCGGCGGCGCCCAAACGCTCAGAATGCGCGCTGGGCTGGTTCGCCCACTATTTGATCGGCTGCCTGTTCGCCGGCGCATTCGTCGCCCTGGTCGGCCGCGGCTGGCTGCAGCAGCCAACGCCAATGCCGGCCATCGGCTTCGGGCTCATCACCGTCCTGGCTCCATTTTTCATCATGCAGCCGCTCATGGGACTGGGATTGGCCGCCGCCAAGTCGCCGCAGCCAAATCAGGCCAGATTTCGCACCGTGATGAATCACGCCGCATTTGGCGTCGGCCTTTACCTATTCGCCTGGTTGGCCAACTGGCTGATAGGCGGGTATGCCTGACCCGGCGCACAGTTCCGAGGCGCGCATGCCCGTGTCCAGCAGGATCAGGATGATCGCTCGGTCGCGCAGCGCTGTCGGCCGACGGCGCACGAACCGCCGGCGGTCGCGGGTATCGGCTTCGCGCGAGAATTCGGCCGCTTTCAGCAGCGCTTCCACGTTCTAGCGCAACGGAGCATCCTCATGACCGACCCTTTCGTTGTAGTCCAACTGCCGCTGTTCCATCCGGAAGACCTGCCGCCTGTCAACGACAACTAGATTTACCCATGGCGACAATTAGAACTGCCCATCGCCAACAAGAGGGCCGCGCCGCAGGCCTATCCGCTGGCCATGGTCTATCAGGCCGGCGCGGAGGCCGGTCCGCCAGCCCACGGCGGCCGAGCTGCGGCACCTGAGCGCGGCCCTGAGCGTCATCCCGCCGGTGCCGCTCCAACTCGACTCGCAAGGCGCCTATCTGGACCAGACATTGACCATCACCGTCACAATCGCGGGCCGCCGGCCGGCCGGATCGCGTTCGAGCGCCGGCTGGGAGACGCCGGACGCCGAAGAAAGCGATGACGCGCTCGTGATCGACCGGCGGAAGCTGGAGGGGACCTGTCCCAAATGGAGTCGGAGTTAGGCGCGGCGGGCCCGGCCGATCCGAAGCTGCGCAAGGCACAGCAGCTGATGTACCGGGAATTATCGCCAGTCGATCGTGGGTCGATTTCCGGGGCAAGGCATCCATCGACAAATCAATTCCCGACAGGTATTATCGAGTTTAGATAGTCGATTGTGAGACACCCAGTTTTGTCCGGACCGCCCGAGCCTGAGCTACATGGAAAAGACATCCCGTCACGGTTACCTCCTCCTGGCCGACCTGGCCGGCTACACCGCCTTCCTGGCTGGTGTCGAGCGCGACCACGCGCTATCGATCGTGGCTGAGTTACTGGAGACCATTGCCCAAGAACTTCGGACCGGCCTCACCCTGGCTGGCGTGGAGGGCGATGCCATCTTCGCCTACGGCCTGGAAAGCGATTTCGACATTGCCAAGCGCGGCGAGTGGTTTCTGGAAATGCTGGAGGTCGCCTACAGCGCATTTCGAGACCGGGTGGAGACTATCCGGAGGCGCACCACCTGCCCCTGCCAGGCTTGCCAGACGGTGGACAGCCTGGACCTGCGTTTCCTGGCTCATCACGGCGAATTCGTCGCCCACACCATCAATGGGCATTGGGACTTTATGGGCCTGGACGTGAGGCTGGTTCGCGAACGTGTCCTCAAAGCCGCAGCCGGCGCTGTGCGTGGCTGTGTTGTCTTCACCGCGCCCTGCCTGGAGCACATGCAGCTGCGCCCGGCCGGTCTCCAGGAACAGGCGCTGGTCTTTGAGCCGCTCGGCTCCCTGACCGCCTACACGCTGGACCTGCAAGCCCGCTACGCTGAATGGGCGGCGGCGCGGCGCGTGTGCCTGGCGCCGGCCGAGGCGCACGGCGCTATGCAGTTTGACTTCTCCGTCTCCGCGCCTGAATTGTGGGAGTGGCTCAATGACCTAGCCCGGCGTTCGCGCTGGATGGCGGGCCGGCGCTGGCGGGCGCTCGACCGGCCCGGCGGCCGCACCGCCACCGGTGCGCGCAACCACTGCGACCATCGCGGCGGCGTGGTCGAGGAGACGATCCGGGATTGGCGGCCCTTCGACTATTACACCACCGAGTACGCGATGCCGGGCAGGCGCCTGGCCATGCTCGTCACCTACCAATTGCAGCCGCTGGTCGAAGGCGGCACCCGCCTGCACACGCGCCTCCGGTTTCTGGCGCCGCTGCCGAAGAGCTGGCTGGCGCTGGCCTTTCGCCTGGCCGCCCGGCCGTTGCTGCGGAGCGATTACGAGCGGTTAGACAGGCTGATAGCCACCGCCGCCGCGCCGGGGCCGGCGTGACCGCCGGCGCCGATATTCGCATAGAGACCGAGGTAATCAATGGAACTGAAGACGCAGCATGGCTACCTGGTCTTGGCGGATATCTCCGGCTACACCTCCTACCTGGCCGGGACTGAGCTGGAACACGCCCATGAAATCCTGACGGCCCTGTTGGAAACCATTGTTGGCCATTTCAAGACGCGCCTGACCATCGCCAAACTGGAGGGAGACGCCGTCTTTGCCTATGCGCCGGCGACGAGCCTCTCGCGGGGCGAGACCTTGCTGGAATTGATCGAGTCCACCTATGTGGCTTTCCGGGACCACGTGGTGACCTCCCATCGGCGCACGACCTGCGAGTGCAACGCCTGCCGCAATATCCCCAGCCTCGATCTGAAGTTTCTGACGCATTTCGGCGATTACATCGTGCAAAAA
>JAGOBN010000009.1 GCA_017999235.1 Anaerolineales bacterium
GCACCTGGGTCTGGCAGGCCAGGCGCGGCAGACCGTTGATGTACATGCCGCACGAGCCGCAAATGCCCATGCGGCAGGAGGAGCGCCAGGTCAGGGTGGGGTCTTGCTCGGCTTTGAGGGCGTGCAGAGCCTCCAGCACGGTCAGGCCTTCCGGCACCGGCAGCTGGCGCGTCTCCCAGTGCGGGGCCGGGTCCTGTTCGGGGTTGTAGCGCCGCAGGCGGAAAGTGATGATTTTGGAGGCAGTCGAAGTCGTCATAGCGGCTTGATCACTGAATAAACGTCCAATAGGTCACGTAAGAGCCGTAGGCAAAGAACAGCACGCCGAACACCACCAGCGCGCCGCTCACCAGCCGGCCATACGACCGGGCCAGCGGCAGCTCCAAAATCACGCCGCGCAGGCCATACAAGCCGTGGTACAACGCGGCGGCCAGGAACAGGAGGTACACCACCAACTGGGCGGTTTGCCGGCCGCGTTCCAGCATGACTTCAAAGCTGCGGACTGCTTCCACGCTTTGCCCGGTGAAGAGCGGGCTGTAGTGCATCAGGGCGAAGTGGGCGCCCAGCAGGACCAGCATCAGGAGCCCGGTCCCCAAAAAAAGCAGCCAGAGGCGTGTCTCGCGCATGGGCGTCTCCTAGTGCAGGAAGAAGCTGTAGCCGCCCAGGGCGATGGTCAGCGCGGCCAGGCCCATGAGCAGATACGTCAGCGGCCGGTGGCGCTTGACCGACGACGGATACGGATAGACCGGCTGAGCCGGTTTGCCCAGCAGATAGCCCAGTTCGGTGATGATCAGACGGACGCCGTTCAGGCCGTGATAAACAAAAGCCGCAAACAGCCCGTATTCCATGAACTTGAAGAACGGGGTGGTGAAGAGCGCCATCAGACCGGCCCAGTGCTCGGGGCCGCTCAGCCGTTGGCCGGTCTCGATGATGTGCAGCAGCAAGTACAAGATCAGGCCCAGGCCGGAGAGCCGATGCAGGAGATACAGGTAGCGCTCAAACGAATACCGGCCGGCATAGAGCCAGCCTTTTACGCCCAGCTGGTTCGGGCGCGGGGTGTGGGATTTGGACGGGGACGCGGACATGGCGGTTTATCCTGTGACTCAGTACTTGCGTTCCACCGGCTGCCACATGGTGATGGTCACCGGAATGTACTCCAGCCGGGGGCCGGCCTCCGCCGGGGTGGCCAGCGTGTGCTTGAGCCAGTTGGCGTCGTCGCGGGTGGTGAAATCCCGGCGGGCGTGGCCGCCGCGCGATTCCTGGCGGGCCAGCGCGCCGGCCGTGGCCACCTCGGCCGCGTCCAGCATGAAGCCGGTTTCCAAGGCTTGCAGCAGGTCGGTGTTGTAGACCCAGCCCTTGTCCCGGACCTGGATGTGCGCGTAGCGCTGCTTGAGCTCGCGGATTTTGGTGAGGCCGGCCGCGATGGCGGCGCCGGTGCGGTAGACGCCCATGCTCTGGTCCATGGTCTTGCGGAGCTCGGCGCGGACCTGGTAGTGGCTTTCCGTCCCGGTCTTGGCCAGCAGGGTCTGCAAGCGCCGCTCCTCGGCTTGGGCGGCCTGAGTGGGCGCGGCGCCCACGGCGGTGCTGGCGCAGTACTTGGCCGCATCTTCGCCGGTGACCCGCCCCCACAGCAGACACTCGGCCGTGGAGTTGGTGCCCAGGCGGTTGGCGCCGTGCAGGGACACGCAGGCGGCTTCGCCGGCCGCCCAGATATTCTCCACTGGGGTGCGCCCGCGCAGATCGGTGTGGACGCCGCCCATCGAGTAATGGGCCACCGGCCGGATCGGGATGGGCTTGAGGATCGGGTCCAGGCCGATGTGCTTGATGCACACCTCGCGGATCAGGGGCAGGCGCTCATTGATCTTGTCCGCGCCCAAATGGGTCAGGTCCAGGTTGACGAAGTCCAGGCCTTCCGGCCCGGCATAACCGCGCCCTTCCAGGATCTCGGTCATTTCGGCCCGGGCGATGATATCGCGCGGGGCCAGCTCCATCATCTTGGCCGCGTACTTATCCATGAAACGCGCGCCGGTGTTATTGGTCAGCGTGCCGCCCTCGCCGCGGCAGGCCTCGGTCATCAAGATGCCGCTCGGCACCAGGCCGGTGGGATGGAACTGGACGAACTCCATGTCCTTGAGCGGCAGGCCGGCGCGGTAGGCCATGGCCAGACCGTCGCCGGTGACGGTTTCCGAGTAAGTGGTAAAGCCAAAAATCTGGCCGGCGCCGCCGGTGGCGATGATCAGGGCTTTGCCGCGCAGGAGCTGCAGGCCGCCGTGCACCAGGTCGAGCACGGTCAGGCCCGCGAAGCGGCCGTTCTCCACCAGGATGGAGGTGGCGAAGACTTCGTCGTAGCGGTGGACGCTCTGTTTGGTGTGCTTGAGGAGATTATCGTAGAGCGTCTGCATCTCCTGGAAGCCGGTCTTGTCGGCGGCGAAGACGGCGCGCGGGAAGCTGTGCCCGCCAAAGGGCCGCTGGGCAATTTTGCCATCCGCGCGGCGCGACCAGGGCAGGCCCCAATGGTCGAGCTGCAGGATTTCGCGGGGCATTTCCTGGACAAAGAACTCCACCGCGTCCTGGTCCGCCAGGAAGTCCGAGCCTTTGACGGTGTCCCAGGCGTGCAGTTCCAGGCTGTCGCCCTCCTCCGGGCGCAGGACGGCGGCCGTGCCGCCTTCCGCGGCCACCGAGTGGGCGCGCATCAATTGGAGCTTGGAAACCAGGGCGATATTGAGCTGGCCGCCGCTGGTCTTGGCGGCTTCCAGCGCGGCCCGCAGGCCGGCCAGGCCGGAGCCGAGGATGATCAGATCGTGGGTGACACTTTCCATCGGAAGGCTCTCAGCCACGAATTACACGCAGAGGCCCGAATTCCATGACCGGGCCGCGTTGCGTGCCATTCGCGGTAATTTCATCAGGCTAATAAGGCGGCCAGTTTGGCCTTGGCCTGCTGCTCGACGACGGCGTGCAGGCTGTGGCCGTGGCTGTCCATGGTCACCACGGCCGGGAAGTCCTTGACGCGGATCTTCCAGAAGGCCTCCGGCGCGCCGAACTCATCTTTCTTGTAGACGGCGACGACTTCCTCAACGGACTCGGCGATGAGCGAGCCGGCGCCGCCGATGGCGTGCAGATATACGGCCGCGTGGTCCTGGCAAGCCTTGAGCGTGCGCGGCCCCATGCCGCCCTTGCCAATGATCAGCTTGGCGTCAAAGTGGGCGATGACGTAGTCCTCGTAGACCTCTTCGCGGGCGCTGGTGGTGGGGCCGGCCGAGACGAACTTCCAGCGGCCGTCCACCTGCCGCACGACCGGGCCGCAATGGTAGATGGCGCCGCCCTTCAGGTCAGCCTTGAGGATTTCGTATAGTTCCAGTTCGCCGGCCGGCGGCGGCGTGCCTTGGCAGAAGTTCTCCACCATATACTTGTGCGCGGCGTCGCGGGCCGTGTACATCACGCCGGAGACCAAAACGGTGTCGCCGACTTTGAGGGCGCGGATGTCGGTCTCGGTGACGGGGATGGTGAGCTTGATCATGGGAGCGTCCTATTTGATCTCGGCCACGCCGGCGCGCCAGGTGAGCGTGCGGCGGCGGTGCGCCCAGCACATGTAGGCCACGGTGACGAAGAAGCTGGCCGGATGCCGGTGCGGGATGCCGATCTGGGTGGCGAGCACCGTGGTCTCGCCGCCAAAGCCCATCGGGCCGATGCCGAGCTGGTTGGCCTGGTCGGTAATGCGCCCCTCCAGCGCGGCCACGTCCGCCTGCGGGGAGACCTCATTCAGCTTGCGGAACAACTGTTCCTTGGCCACGAAATAGGAGACGCCGCGGTCACCGCCGACCGAGATGCCCAGGAAGCCCGGCGCGCAGCCCTTGCCCTGCGCCTTGTAGACCGCGTCCAGGGCGACGCGGCGCACGCCTTCCAGGTCCCGGCCGGCCTTGAGCTCGGCGTTGGGCAGGGAGTACTGCGTGCTGACGTTCTCGCAGCCGCCGCCCTTGAGCATCAGGTCCACTTCTAGATAGTCGTTCTCCCACTCCTCAAAGTGCAGGACCGGGGTGCCGGCGCCGACGTTGTCGCCGGTGTTCTTGCCCGTGACCGGGTTGACGGCGTTGGGGCGCAGATACGCCTGCTTCGTCGCGTCTTTCAGCGCCGCCTCAAACTGGGCCTTGAGCTTGAGCGTGGACCAGCCCAGCGGATAGTGGAAGTAGACGATGGGCGTGCCGGTGTCTTGGCAGATGGGCGTGGAGTTCCGGCGCGCAATGTCCACGTTTTCCAGGATGGTGTCCAGGGCGCTGCGCGCGGCCGAGCCGGCCGCTTCTTTTTCGCGGGACTGGCGCAAAGCCTGCTCGACATCCTCAGGGAGATCGGTGGCGGCGCGCCGGATGAGTTCGAGAAAGGCCGCGGTGAGATCGGGTGTGGTCATACGAGTTCCTGTCTGAGTAAAACGAGCGCCGGCTTACAGCCGCAGATACGAGTCGGTGTAGATGACCTTGTTAAGCAGGACCTGGACGGTCTTCCAGACCTCGGCTTGGACCGGGTCGGCCAGGTCCACGTCAGTGGGCTCCAACTCATTGCCGGCGGCCACCGCGTCATGCAGCTTCAGATACAGCCCGCCCAGCGCGGTGGAGGCGTCGCGCTGTTCGATGATCCGGATGGCCGTCATCAAGTCCTCGTCCAGCGGGTCGATAATGGCGGCATCCACGCCCACGGCCATCAGCATGACCATGTAGACGCGGTTGAGCAGCGGGCGCATGTGGGCGGGCACGGCGTTGGAGACATTGGAGAGCCCGACATTCACCATCGGCGCCGGGTCCATGACCATCTTAAGCATCCGCACCGCCTCGATGCATTGCGGCACATATTCCTGGCAGCCGGAGACCGTCAGCACCAGCGGGTCGATCATCAGGTCCTGGATCGGGAGCCCCACTTCCTGCGCGCGCGGGATCAGCTTTTCCAGCGCGATGGTGACGCGCGCATCGGCCGAGACCGGGATGCCGTCTTTGGCCATCGTCAGCGCGACCAGCTTGGCCCCGTACTGGGCGGCCAGGGGCGGCACCACCGCCAAGCGCTCCTCCTCCGCCGAGGTGGAGTTGATGATGCCGCGCGTGCCGGCCGGCAGCTTCTTCAAGCCGGCCTCGATGGCGGCCAGGTTGGTGGTGTCGAAGGAAATGGTCATCCCCGGCACGGCCTCCAGCACCACATCCACGAGCCAGCTCATCACTTCCGGGCCGGCCTTTTTCTGCGGGCCGATGTTGAGGTCCAGCGCGCCGGCGCCGGCTTCTTTTTGCTTGCGCGCCAGCTCGACAAAATAGGCGCCATCACGCGCCGCGAGGGCTTCTTTGACTTTGGGGGAGATGATGTGGATCTTCTCGCCGATCAGCAGCATGTCAGGCCTCCGGAATGCAAGAATGGGGAACCCGGGTAAGGGATGGGGTGACGTTGGATGCGGTGGAGCACGGTGCTGGCACAGTCTTAAGGTGTCACTGCCGGCGAGCTTGCCATAGTGCCAAATCGCCCCTTTGCGGGGTACAAACATCACTCCAGCGCCAGAGCCGCTGGAGTGATGTTTGTGACGAAAAGAACAAGCCTGGCGGGGAGTTTTAAGAATCGTACAGGTCGGCGCGGCGCCGGCCTTCTAAGCGCTCGATGGTCTCGCGCTGATTCTCAAAGAGGGCGCGCACAACATCCCGCATGGAGATCATCCCGACCACGCTCTGTGCGTCATCAAGCACCGGCAGATGCCGGATCTTGTGCCGCGTCATCAAGGCCATGCAGCGTTCCACCGAATGGTCAGGATGGACATAAACGACCTCGCGCGTCATCAACTCGCGGACCAGGGTGTTCTTGGAGGCTTTGCCTTTTAAGATGCCCTTGCGGGCGTAATCGCGCTCCGACAGGATGCCGATGATCTGCGTGCCTTGGGTGGTGACCGGCAGCGCGCCCACATCTTTGTCGGCCATGAGCTGCAGAGCGTCAAAGACGCTGGTCTCGGGGCGGGTGGTCCAGAGTTCCTGGGATTTGGCTTGCAGGAGCTGTTTGACAGTCGTCATGGGAGCCTCGCTGAAAGGGCGTGGGGTTTACACCGGCGCCGGCCACTGGAAGACGCGCTCGGCCAGCGCGTCGAGGGCGCGGGCCGCCGGCGAGCCGGGCTCCAATTCCACCAGCGGCCGGCCATCCGCATCCAACTCCCCCACGCGCGGATCGGCCGGGATGGTGGCCGCCAGCGGGATGCCCAGCCGCTCCACGGCCTGGTGCAGCACGGGCGTGAGCGGGCCGAGGGCGCGGTTGACCACCAGCAGGGATTGCCGGATGTTGACGTCCAATTCCGCCGTCATTTTGACGATGCCTTCGGCGGCCGTGATGCCGCGCACGGTGGGATCGGTGACGATCAGCAGCACGTCCACGTCCCGGGTGGTGCGCCGGCTGAGGTGCTCCATGCCGGCCTCGTTATCCACCACCACGTAGCGGTAGCGGTGGCCGAGGCCGTCCACGATATCGCGCAGCATGTGGTTGAAGGCGCAGTAACAGCCCGGCCCTTCCGGCCGGCCCATCACCAGCAGGTCCACGGCCTCGCCTTCCTCCACCGCCAGGCGCACCTGGGCGTTGAGGTAATCCCGCCGCGCCACGCCGGTGCCGATCTCGCCGGCCTGCACGCCGGCCAGCATGCCCTCGCGGATATCGCCCACGGTGCTGGGCATGGCCAGGCCGAGGGCCAGGTTCAGGTTGGCGGCCGGGTCGGCGTCGATGGCCAGCACCGGGCCGAGCCGGCGCCGGGTGAGGGCGCGGATGAGCAGCGCGGCAACCGTGGTTTTGCCGGTGCCGCCTTTGCCGGCGAGCGCGATGGTGGTCATGGCGTGGTCTCCGTCTGCGGGGCGCGGCCGGCGGTTTTCAGCGCGGCCACGCTCGGGAAGCGGTCTAGATCGGTGTGGGGCAGGAAGAGCGCCGACGTGAAGGCGTCGTAGAAGGTGTTGTCGGCGGACAGCTCCAGGTACGTCATCTTTTCGGCCAGGGTCTTGATCTGCGCGCGGGCGTCGCGGGAGAGCAGGGCCAGATACGCGCCCAGCGCGGCCGTGTTGCCCAGGAATTGAAAGCGCTCCCAGGCCATGTCCGGCAGCAGGCCGATCTGCACGGCTTTCTCGACGTTGATGTATTTGCCGAACGAGCCGCCGATGAGCAGGCGTTCCACCTGGCTCAGGTCCAGGCCCACACTCTGAGCCAGCACGTTGAAGCCGGCGAAAATGGCGGCCTTGGCGCGCATCAGATTGTCGATATCAACTTTGGTAATGACGATGTCGCGGCCGTGGGCGGTCTCGCTGGCCCAGGCGACCACGTACTCCGGGCCGTGCTCGCCCAGCCGCAGGCGCGGGCTGGCGCCCACGTTCAGGTTGCCGCCCTTGTCGGCGGCGCCGGTGATAAATAACTCGGCCAGCAGCGCGATCAGGCCGGAGCCGCACAGGCCGCGCGGCGCGGTTTCGCCGATGACGCGGTAGGTGGGCTCGAGGGTAGCGCTGTTGATCCACACCTCTTCAATCGCGCCGCGCGTGGCGCGCATGCCGGAGACCACGCCGGCGCCTTCAAAAGCCGGGCCGGCCGAGCACGCGCACGTCATCAGCCAGTCCTGGTTGCCGAGCACGATCTCGCCGTTGGTGCCGACATCGATAAACAGGGTCAGGGTATCAGACGCATGCAGGCCGGTGGCCAGCACGCCGGCGGTAATGTCGGCGCCGACATAGGCGGCCACGCCGGGCAGGGGGTCCACCGCCGCCAGCGGATGAATGCGCAGGCCGGCCTCGGCCGCGAGCAGCTGCGGCGGGTGGTTGACGGCGGGGATAAAGGGGCTCAGCCGCAGGGAGGCCGGCGGCACACCCAGGAAGAGGTGCATCATCGTCGGGTTGCCGGCGACCGTGGCCTTGACGATGTGCTCGGCCGCCACCTGGCTGCGCTCGGTCAGGCGCGCGATCAGGGCGTTAATGGTCTCCAGCACCCGGCCGCGCAGCTCGCTCAAACCGTCCGGCTTGCCGGAGTAGATGATGCGTGAGATGACGTCCTCGCCGCGCGCGATCTGGCCGTTGTATTCGGCGGCCTGGTCCACGGCCGCGCCGCTCACCAAATCCACCAAATAGACTGTGACGGTGGTGGTGCCAATATCAATCGCCACGCCAAACGGGCGGGCGTCAGCGCCCGGCTGGAGCGCGATCAGGCGCGGCGGGCCGTCCGGCCGGCGGCCGGTATCGGTCTCGACGAGGGCGGTGACGTTCCAGTTGGCGTCCCGCAGGCTCTGCCCTAAGGTGCGTAACAGCGGCAGCGGCACGTCCAGACCGCGCAGGCCGTGGGCCGCCAGGCCGCGCTCGAGGCGGGCCAGGTCATCCACGCTGTCGTCGTAGGTGGGCGCGCTCAGCGCCACCGGGAAGGCGCGGACCGTCTGGTGCCGCGCGGGATCGTAATCGAACGGCGGCGCCACCCGGCGGGCGGTTTTGTCGGTCACCATCCGGTGCTCGGCCTGTTCGGCGGGCAGCAGCTGCACGGCGGCGTCGCCCTCGATGACGGTCTGGCACGCCAGGGCATACCCGGCCTCCAGGTCCGCGGCGGAGAGCCGGATGGCCGAGCGCCGGCGGACCCCGCCGTGGGCGATCACCGCGCAGCGCCCGCAGCGCCCCTGGCCGCCGCAGGGCTGGGGCAAGTCCAGGCCGGCCTGGCGGATGGCCTCGGTGACGAGGGTGCCGGTGGGCACCGCCACCGGTGAGCCATGCGACGGAAAGGAAACGGAATGAGCCGTCATGGTCGGTGGCGCCTGGGCTACTTGACCTGGGCCACACACGGGCGCAGCTGCACATCCACGCCGCAAATGTGCGCCATCAGCCAGCTCATGAGCTGCTGTTCCACGTCAAAGGCTAGGGCCGACGATGGGCCGTCTTTATCCAAACGCTCCCGGAACGCGCCAAAGACGCGCAGAAACTCCTGGTGCGCCAGCCGGTTGGCCTGAGCGGCCGGACAGCGGTGCTTCTCCATGCAGTACTCCTCGTGGCCAAAGTGCGTGATGGCGTAATTGGCCAGGAAGTCCAGCATAGTTTGGAGTTGGGCGGCTTCCTGACCGGAGTTCAGCGCCAGGGCCAGCTCGTTGAGTTGGAGGATCAACTGTTTGTGCTGATTATCCACCGTGTCAACGCCGGTGCTCATCGACGGATGCCAGGTCAGGGGCATGAGGGTTCCTTTGGCTCAGACGGTGAAGAAGAAGACGGCGGCGCGCTGGCCCGGCTCTCAGCGCGCCTTGGGCCGGCGCGGAAACAGGCCGCGCAGGGCGAGGGGCAGCAGCGCCATGGCCGCCGCCGGCCAGACCCAGGCTAAGTCGCCGGGGCCGCCGGCGCCGGTGCGCGCCTCGACCCGGCGGATCCGCACCAGGCGATAGCCGGCCGTGACGGAGGCGAGCTGATCATCTTCCATCTGGCGCGGGTCCACGCCGGCCGCGTAGGCGGCGAAGCCGCTGGCGATGAGCACCAGCCGCAGCAGCGGCAGGCGGTCGGGCGAGTCCGAGACATCTTCCGCCTCGCCCGCCCACCAGCCGTCCGGCAGCCAGACTTCCACGGCCGGGGTGTGCCGGATGTTCTGATACCAATCCGCCTGTCGGCCGAAGCCGGCCAGGCAATACACGTCGCCGCGCACCAGGGCGTAATTCACCGGGGTGCGCCGGCGTCGGCCGGTCTTGCGGCCGGTGTGGGCGAGCACCATGATCCGCCCGCCCACGTCGGGCCAGGCGTTGACGAACGGCGCCAATCCCAGCCGGAACAACCCGAGCATGAAGGGGTTGAAGTATTTGAAGCCTTGCCGAAGCTGCGAGTCGAGTTGGGGGGATAGATTGGTCATGAAGACAGTCAGAGGCGAGGGATTAGGTCAGCCCTAACCCCTCGCCCCCAATTCCTAATGCGCAACAACTACTTCCACATCGTCTTCAGATACGCGGGCAGGTCCACGGCTTCTTTCGGGCCGACCATGATCTGCCAGCCGGCCAGCGATTCTTCCAGCTCACCGGACAGCACCGCCACCTGGCCCGGGATGATGATGCGCTTGTGATTGACCTTGCCTTCGATGTTGGCGGTCTTGATGGCTTTGGCGATGCGGTCGGCGTCGAACTTGCCGGCCGCCCAGGCCGTCAGCACGCTCATGCCCTCCGCGTCCGCCACCACCAGCCAGGCCGGCCAGCCGGAGCCTTCCACCTCGTTGTTCACGGCGAAGTAGGTGATGGAGAAATTCGTTGTCACCATCACCGGCGCGTCGGCGGTGGGGGTGTTGATCTCGTAGACGCCGGGCAGCACCTGGATGGGCTTCTGCGGGTCGGTGTAGATGTTCTGGCGCAGGACCAGCAGCGGGTAGAGCATGGCCGGATCGAAGCTTTCCAGCACGACAAAGCCCGCGTACTTGGCAAGGTGCTGGCCGGCCAGCACCGTCTCATCGCCGCCGCCCTCGCCCGGGAAGGTGATGATGGGGAAGCCCAGCGCGCGGAAGTTTTTCTTCAGCGCCAGCCGGCGCAGCTGGGTCAGCGCCGTCAGGGAGGCCCCATAGCCGCGCGCCAGCGGGTCCAGCACCAGGTCTTCCAGGCCGGCCTTCTTCAGGGCCTCGGTCAGCTCGGCCAGCTTATCCAGCGTGGCCGCTTTGACGGCCAGCGGCGTCTTGGCGGCCTTGGCGATCTCGGCCAGGGCCTGCCAGTTGGTCTCGTCCGCGGCGTACAGCAGGGGCTGGGTGCCGGCCGCCGCCTTGACGCCCGCCGCCATCACGGCCGGGTCGGCCGCGATCAAGATCAGGGCTTTCTGGCTGGCGGCGCGCACCGCCGTGACCGCGGCCGCAAACTGGGCCGCCTCGCCGGAGGCCGCTTCCACCGCGAAGCCGTCCACGCCCAGCTTGATGCCCACGTAATCGACCACATAGGCGTCGGCCTCGGTCACTCTCGCGGCCAGGCCGGCGTCGGTGTCTTTGACCCGGATGAAGACGCCGGGCTTGTTGTAGAAGGTTTTCTCGTGGCGGAAGAGCACGGTCTCGTTGCCGGCCGCCACCTTGTGGCCGGCGCCGGCCACGGTCACCAGCCGGATCGGCGGTGCGGAGGCCGCCTCCAGCTTGGTCTTGGAGGCCTCGGTCACATACGGGCATTGCTTCAGCTCGGCGCCCTTGGCGGCCAGCTTCATGGCAAAGGCGAGACAGGTGGGGAAGCCGCATTCTTTGCAGTTGGTCTGCGGCAACAGTTTGTAGATTTCCAAACCACTCATCGGCATGGCGCACCTCGCTCCGTTAGGCCTGCATCAGGCCGGCAATTTGAGTCTTGAGCCTGGCCAATGATTCGGGGTGGCGCAGGACGACGAGATCGGCCCCGGATTGCAGGAGGGCGCTGGCGGTCAGGGTCTCCCAGTTGACGGCCCGGCGGGTCCACTCGCCCCAGGTGGCCGGCACGCCCTCGCCCACTTTGGCCTCCTTGGCCTTCCAGGCTTCCTCGCCGGGGGTGACGATCATGGGCTGCTGGGTCATGCTGTCGCCCTGCAGGGCGGCCAGGCGTAGCCGCTCCATCACCGAGTAGCCGTACTCGATGCCGTAGCCGAGCGCGCCCGTGGTCGGGTCCATGACGATGCGGTCCAGCGGCATGCCCATATCGTGGATCAAGATGACCAGCTGCTTGGCCAAGTTGACGTCCATCGGGGTCTTGGAGCTGACCAGATGGCCGTTGGCCATGGCCGCCGCCACCAGCGTGCGGTAATTTTTGTCCTCGCACACGCCGATGAGCAGCCGCTCGCCCTTGGCGGCCTCGGCCACCGGCACGAGCAGCTCGTTGTCCTTCTCTGCCTGGCCCGGCCCGAAGACGGCCAGCGGCAGGCCGGTGGCGGCCAGCACCTGCTTGACCGCGGCCACCGCGTGGGCGGGCGTGTTGGGCGAGCCGTCGGCCTGGGTGAGCGCCAGCGTCAGCAGGATCAGGTCGGCGCCGGCGTGTTCCGCCGCGCGCGCCCAATCGCCGGGGTCGCCCATGGCCTCGCCCCAGGCCGTGTTCAGCAAGGGCGACCAGTCGTCGGGCCGGCGGTCCTTGATCTCCAGCGCCAGGGCCGGCGGATGCGGCATGGCGGCGCCGGCCGCGCCGTCGAAGTGCATAAACGGCAGGGCGGTTTCGCCGCCCAGGGTCAGCGTCCGGGCGCGCGTCCCGCCGTCGGCGGCCAGGGCCCCGAGAGTGACTTCCCGGACTTTGCCCGCCCATTTATCTTTGGGGATTTCAACCGGCATGAGAATGTCTCCTTTAGAACACCAGGATGTGCTCGGCCGCGATCGCCCATTCGGCCAGCGCGTCCGGGCTGATAAGTTTGAGGCCTTCGATCAGGACCCGGGGTTTGAAGCCGCGCATCTCAGCCGAGAGGCCGCTGTAACCCACCTCGCCGTGCTGCACGAGGGAGCGGATCATGTGTTCGATGTTGGGAATGCCTTCCGGCGGCTCCTGGCCCGCGATGCCGCACTGAACGCCGTCGCCGGCCAGGAATAAGCGCACGCGCAGTTCGTGGCGCTTGGCCAGGTTGACGGCCAGGCGCAGCGCCGTGTAGGGGCGCTCCTGGCCGTACGGGCCATCATTGATGATGACCAGATAAGTGCGCGGTTCCGGCTCGGCGGCGAGAGGACGGTTCATTCCGGCAGCGCCTCCAGGCGCGCGATGATCGCGGTGAGCGCGAGCATGGCCGACGGGCGCGGTTCGCCCGGCCAGGCGTGCATCAAAAACGCGTGCGTCACACCCCGGTCACGCATCATCTGCGCGGCGGCGGCCGCCGGGATATCGGGCGGCACCTGGGGGATGTCTTCGTCCAGGATGGCGCTGACCGGCTGGTCTGGGTGGCCGGCCAGCGCGGCCGCGCTGGCCCAGCCGCACGCCATGCCGGCTTCATCCAGGGCCACGACAACCTCGGCCGGCGGCCGTTGCGCGGCCAGCCGCGCGGCCACCAGGCCGCCGATCTCCGTCTCCCGGCAGACCGGCACGCCTATCGTCATCACATCGCGGACCAGGAGGGGCATGGTGCGGGCGGGCGACGGCGGGCGGACGCCACCCTCGGGGTGTCCGCCCGCCGTCGCCCCGGGTCATTAGAAGAGCGGCGGCATGCTCAACGCCGGGTGGTTCTTCTCGGTGATGAAGTTGACCAGGCCCTCGACGTCCGTGGCGATGCGCTCGTCGCAGATCTTCTCGATCAGGTCGGGGTCGCCCTCGCGCTCGGCCGCCTTCTTGAGCTGCTCGGCCATTTGCTCCTTGAGCACCGACGACATCCAGACCACGCGCTTGAAGCCGCCGTCGGCGGAGATGAACTTGGGGCTGAGGATGTAGAACTTGCCATGCCCCATGATGCCGGGCGTCTGCAGGCCGCCGCCGGCCATGCCGGCCAGGGTGGAGAAGGTCATGCCGGCCGGCGTCATGCTGGTGTCCTCGCGGCTGACGATCATCACGCCGTTGGCCTCCGGGATGACCATGGCGATGCACTCAAAGCAGCCGCAGGCCGTCATCGGGTTCTCCATGATGGAGTAGATGGCCACTTCCTGCACCTGCTGATGCGAGGCGTTGCTGAGGAACTCGTTGGTGCCGGCCCAGTAGCCCTTGCTGGGGTCGAGGGTCAGGCTCTTCTTGATCGGCTGATTGGGGCCGGTGGGGTTGATCTGGAACGAGGCCTTGCAGTCCAGCCAGTTGTAAGCCCCGCACAGGCCCAGGCGTTCGGGCGAGACAATGCACACGTGGTTGGGCGCGAAGGACTGGCACAGCGTGCAGGAGAAGAACTCCTCCACGCTCTCGTCCACCAGGTTGCCCAGGCGCACGTTGCGCTCGTCGTAGGCGGCGCGGGCGTTGGCCAGGCCCTGCTCCACCGCGGCCGGGTCGGTGATGATCGTCACCTGCACCTTGTCCACGATCGCGCCGAAGTCGGCGTGGAAGCGGGCGTGCAGGATGTCGCCGAAGTGGCGCAGGCTGAACCCCTTGTCGGCCGCGGTTTTGCTGATGCGGATCCAGGTGATATCGCGCTGGCCGATGTGCTGGATGCCGGAGGCGCCGTTGACAAAGTGGTGGACCTGGCGCTCGAGCACGGGCTCAAAGTCTTTCTGCATCTTGCGGCCGGCCACTTCGATCAGCAGGCCCATGTCGATGGCCCCGCCCACCGGCACCTGGCTGAAGTCCGGCCCGAGCACTTCAATCTTGCCGTCTTGCACGGCGTCGAAATCGAGCATCCGCAGATATTCGTAGCAGCGGGATTTCTTGCCGCCGAACTCGACGCGCATGTCGTTCTTGCGGACCACCTCGCCCTCGAAGGCCGAGCCGTACGGCACCGGCACTGGGATTTCGGTCATCTTGAGCTTGAGGCCGCGCACCTCGATGCACTTCTGCACCAGTTGTTCGGCGCGCTCCAGGTCGTCCTTCCCCGCGATCTCGTTGAAGGGCAGGGAAACCACGTGCTCATAGCTGGTGATGCCGGTGGGCAGGATTTCAGGGATGACGGTGTCGGCGATGACCGGGAAGCCGAAGTTGATGGCGCCGGCGGCGGTGGCGTATTTGAGGTCGTCCACCTCGCCCAGCGCCAGCACAAAGGCGAAGACGCGGTTCTTGTTGTAGAGCAGGATGTCGCGGGCCTGGCCGCCCTTCATGCCGCCGAAAGTCAGGGCGGAACGGGTGGCGAAGCCCAGCGCGTAGATGGCGCTGATGGTGTCCGTGCCGAAGGGGACGGTGTAGGTGTCGTAGCCCAGCTCCACACCTTCTTCTTGAAGCTGGTGGATGATGCTGCGGCCGTTGACGTTGCCGGACAGGAAGGTCAGGATGTTGCGGCGCTGCAGTTCGCGCACGATCTTGACCGCGACTTCATTGGATTTGGCGCAGCCGACGATGGCGGCGAAGCCGGGCATCCGCCCATCGACCAGCTGAATCCCCCACGTGCGGAGCTGGATGTCGTCGATGGGGCCATTCAGGTGGCCGCCGTCGCTGTTGAGGCCGGCCTCCGGGGAGGTGAAGGAGGTGCCGCCGGCCAGCTTGAAGCTGGCGAGCGGCTCCGGCTGCTGATTGTAGACAAAGCGCACGGCCTCGATGGCTTCCTCCGCCAGCAGAGTCGCCATGCCGGCGTCCAGGGTTTCACCCAGATAGGGCGTCCAGCGGCGGTCCGGCGGCACCGGGTGCAGCAGACGTTTGGCGGTGGCCAGCACCTGGGTCAGGTCGCCCAGTTTCTCCACCGTCTGGCCGGTCATGCCCAGAATCAGCGGCAGATGGTAGGCGGTGTTGGGGAAGGCGACGGGCGTCTCTGGGCCTTTTTCAGTCAGGGCCTGGCCCAGCATCCCCTCGAATTCATTGACGATCCGGTTGGCGCCGCGCAGGGCGCGGGTGGCGATATAACGAGACATGGGTGGGTTCCTCGATTACGCCTTGACGGCTCCGTACAACGCTTCGGCGCGCGCTTCGACCGGCAGGTTTTCCAGCTGTTGCATGCGCCAATCGCCGCTCTTGCCAAAGTGGCTGGGGTCATAGGGCGCCAGGCCCAGTGCCGCGCGCTTCTTATCAATGTGCGCCAGGGATGTGCGCAGCATCTCTTCGTCGCTGGTGACGAACAAGAGCTTGCCGCCGAGTTCCTTCTCCCAGACTTTGTCCAGGATCTCGGTGACCTCGTCGCTGTAGGCCACCGGGCTTTCGATGCCGAAGATCACGGCCGCGCCGGAGGCGGCCGCGTACGCGCCGATGGCCAGGGCCTTCTCGCTCATCCACTCCGGCGCCAGACCGACGGCCGGGATATCGGAGATGTCCTCGCCCAGCCCGGTCTCCTGCGCCATCTGGGTCAACACCGTCAGCACCCGGGTGTTGTCCACGCACGAGCCCATGTGCAGGACAGGCGGCATACCGGTCGCCTCGCAGACTTCGCGCAGGCCGGGGCCGGCATACTTGAGGGCGGCCTCGCCCGTCACCAGGCCCATCTTGCCGGAGGCCAGCGCCCCGCAGCCGGTCTGGACTACCAGCACGTCGTTCTTGAGGAACTCCTGCACCAGCCAGGTGTGGCTCTTGTCCTGGGTGACGCGCGGGTTGTTGCAGCCCACGTCGGCCACCACGCCGCGGATGCGGCCGGAGACGATGGCATCGTTGAGCGGCCGGAAGGAAGCGCGGTACGAGCCGCCCAGCATGTAATTGATGTACTCGTGCGAGAAGCCGGGGATGATGTCCTGGGCGTCGTCCGGAATGGTGATCTCGCCGCGGTTGACGAAGTTGTCGCAGGCGGTGCGCACGATCTGGCGGGCAATATCCAGCGCGTGGTGCTCGTCAAACTCGATGTGCAGGCCGCCCGTGATCTTGACCTTGGGCGAGGTGGTGATGACCTTGGTGTGGAAATGGTCGGCCAGGTTGGGCAGGGCCTGCATGATGCACTGCACGTCCACCACCATCGCTTCCACCGCGCCGGTGACCAGCGCCAGTTCCTGGTTGAGGAAATTGCCGGCCGAGGGCACGCCCTGGCGCAGCAGGATTTCGTTGGAGGTGCAGCAGATGCCGGCCAGGTTGATGCCGGCCGCGCCTTTGCTCTTGGCGTACTCAATCAGCTCCGGCTCGCTGGCCGCCGCCACAATCATCTCCGAGAGGGTCGGCTCATGGCCGTGCAGAACGATGTTGACCTCGTCCTTGCTGAGCACGCCCAAGTTGACCTGGCCGACTTTGGGGGAGGGGGTGCCGAAGAGCACGTCGGAGAGCTCGGTGGCGATCATCGAACCGCCCCAGCCGTCCGCCAGCGCGCAGCGCAGCGCGCCCTTGAGGATGTGTTCGGCGTCCTGGTCGTCGCCCATGTGCGTGCGGTGGAGGATATCCACCACCTCGCGGTCGATGCCGCGCGGGACGATGCCGTACCGGCGCCAGGCCTCCTGGCGCTTCTTGGGGGCGCGCTTGATGAAGGCCAGTTCGCCGCGCTGTTGGCCAAATTCGCCGATGGCCTTCTGGGCGACGTCCTTGGCGAGCTGGGCCGTGGTTTTGCCTTCGAGCGGGACGCCGTAATAGGCGGCCACGGCGCGCAGTTTGATGGGATCGCGCACCTGGTAGCCCTGCGCCTCGCCCTCGGCCGCCGCCAGGAGCGTAAAGGCCACGTCCCGGCCGTGATCGGAGTGGGCGGCGGAGCCGGCCGCGATGGCGCGCGCCAGGTTGCGGGCGGCGATGGTGGAGACCGTGGCGCCGCACACGCCGGTCTGCCCGTCCTTGGTGAGCCGGCACGGCCCCATAAAGCAGTTCTTGCAGCAAATGCCGGATTGGCCGGAGCCGATGGGGCAGGCGGCCAGCTTCTCGGCCCGCGCAAAGGCCGTATCCAGCCCGAGTTGGTCGGCGCGGATCAGCAGTTGTTGAGAAGCGTGGTCAATGGAGCGTTCTTCGGGCGTGCGTTTCTTGGTCATAAGACAGGCTCTCCTCAATAAGGACGCTGGATCAAGGATGGACGCTGGCAGGCCAGCGCGGGGCTCACGTTACCGGTCGGCGGGATGCTCATCGCCCGGGTGACGGACGGAGAACCCTGGGCAGGGTCCGAGCGGCGACCAAGCGGGGACAGCTTCGATGAAGCGCTCAATGACGCCGGAGCCTTGGGCGAACTCGGTCATACCGGCCAGCCGCGCCGAGACCGCCGGCACGCCGATGGGGTCGGCCGTGTAGCCGCGCTCGGCCAGGGCGGCTTGGATGACCGCCGGCCCAGTCTGGGCGGGGTCGAAATCCAACACTACTTTTTGCCAGGCCGCGCTGGCGACCACCGGGCGCACGCCGGGCAAGCCGGCCAAGAGCGCGCGAACTTCGACGACGTGGTGGTCGCCATACATCGTGGGCAATTCCAGGGTCAGACGTTCCATGCGGGAAGCCTCCGTGGCGCGGCAGCCGGTTGGTTGTCGCTACTCGTCCACACGCCCGTGCGGGCGCAGGTAGGTGATCTCGAGATAGTTAGTTAGTTCGGTTTTGATCGCCGTCCGGACGAGGTTGCCCGAGACGTGCATGAGCGTGTCTTGGTAATCGGCGTCCTGGTTCATGCTGGCCAGACACGGGTAGTGGTGATGCAGCAGCCCGGCCTGCTGTTCGGCGTCCGCCACCGGGCAGCCGGCCAGCCCGGCCGCCACATGCCGGCCGCAGCCGCAGGCCGCATCGCGCATGACGGTCACCGCCTGGATCTGGCGGTCAGCGTCCACGGCCACCTGGAACTCCGGCCGGCCGAAGACGGCGGCAAAGGCGCGGATCAGCGGCTGGTCATAACGGACGGCGATGGGCGGCTGGTTATAGGTGGTTTCAGTGAGTGAGCAGAAAGGTTTGGGGAAAACCGCGGCGACGTTGATATCGGCCAGCCAGTGCCGGAGTTGATTGGCCAGGCCGGGCGGCAGCGATTCGTTGCGGTCAATGGGGGCGATGACGGCCCGCGCGCCGCAGCGTTGGACGATATCCGGGATCAGGCTGGCGACCCCCGGAGTATCCCCCAGCGCCAGGACCAAATCGGCCGGCGGGAAGGCGGCGGGCAGAAAATCATCCGGGTCATCTACCACCAGGGGGAGGGCTTTGGGCGCCGCCCACCGGTGGAGGACCCAGTTTGACGGACAATGCCGGCCGATATTATCTGCAATGCGCTCCCCCCACTGGGCTTGGGTGACTGCCAGAAGGGTGACGGGCTCATTGGCCGGCGCAGAAGCAGACATAGGCGCTCCCGACGATTTGGGGCGAAACGGTCTAATACGGTAAGGATAGGGAGAGCGTAAAGCGCCGGCTAGTGCGAGAAATCATGACTCTCGGGTGACAAAAACTAACAAACGCCCGTCCGAGTCGCCCTGATCGCCTACCCCAGGCCCATAATCTATGGATATAATGCCCGCGGTGGTAATCGCCAGGGGGGTGTTAAGATGTGGCCACTCAGCTTGCCAATGGTTAACTGTGCGTAATCGCCTCTGGGTTAAGTTCAAGCACTGGTTGGCGGCGCCTCATTTTGAGGACGGCGACCGCACGCGCGCGGCCGCCTTGCTCAACAGCCTCCTGTTGATTTTTGCCGCCCTGGCCGGCCTGTACCTGCTGCTCAGCCCCTTTATCGCGCCGATCCCCGGCCTCAGCGCCCCCCTCGCCGGGGTGTGCGTGGGGTTCATGCTCAGCTTGCGCTGGTTGTCGCGGCGCGGCGGGACGCGGCTAGCCAGCGGGCTGTTGGTGGGCGGGCTGTGGGCGCTGCTGACGGCCCATGTCTTCTTCACCGGCGGCCTTAATGCGCCCGGATTTGTGGCCTTCACCCTCATTGTGCTAGCGGCCGGCCTGTTGTTGGGCGAAGGCCCGGGCCTGCTGATGGCCCTCCTCAGCGCGCTGGCCGGGGCGGCGCTGTATGCGGCCCAGCTCCAGGGCTGGCTGCCCAACGCCGGGCTGGCGGAGGCCTCCGTGGGGCGGCTGGGGCTGCAGGCGTTGGTCTTGCTGGGTGTGGCGGGGCTGCTGGCGCTGGCGCTGGGCGCCAACAATCAGACCGTGACCCAGATGCGCCATGCGCTGGCCGACCGGCAGCGCGCCGAACACGCGCTGCGCGAGTCGGAGACCCGTTACCGGGTGTTGTTCGAAAGCAATCCCCAGCCGATGTGGGTGTATGACTTGGAGACGCTCAGCTTTCTGGCCGTCAACGAGGCCGCCATCACGCACTACGGCTACACGCGCGCCGAATTTCTCGCCATGACGATCGTGGATATCCGGCCGCCGGAAGAGGAGCCGGCGGCCGGCGTCTGGCGGCACCGCCACAAAGACGGGACGCTGATCGAGGTGGAGATCGCCACCCACGCGCTGACCTTTGCCGGGCGGCCGGCCAAGCTGGTGCTGGCCAACAACGTCACCGAACGCCGGCGCGCCGAGTCCGCCCTGCGCGACAGCGAGGCCCGCTACCGCGCCCTGGCCGAGTCCGCCCAGCGCCAGGCGCGTGAACTGGCCCTGTTGGACCGCGCCCGGTCGGTTTTGGCGCGCGCCCATGATCTGCCGGAGATCCTGCACGGCGTGGTGGAAGCGGTGGCGGAAATTTTTGGATATACCCTGGTGAGCCTGTATCTGCGGGAGGGCGATGAACTGCGCCTCCAGCACCAGGTGGGCTACGCGCAGGTGTTTGAGCGCATCCCGCTCACGCGCGGCATCTCCGGCCAAGTGGCGCGGACCGGCCAGCCGGTGTTGGTGGCCGAGGTCAGCCACCGCCCGGATTTCCTGGGCGCGATCGCGGGCATCACCTCCGAAGTGTGCGTGCCGCTGCATGACCAGCAGCAAGTGGCGGGCATCCTCAACGTCGAAAGCGTAGGGGAGGTGCGCTTGACCGAGGCCGATTTGCGGCTCTTGACCACCCTTGGCGAGCAGATCAGCCTGGCGATCGAGCGCGCGCGGCTGTACACGGAGGCCAGCGCCAACGAGCGGCGGTTCCGCGCCTTGATCGAGAATGGCGCCGACGCCATCGCGATTGTGGATGATGAAGGGCTGATCCAGTATGCCAGCCCGTCCACCAGCCGGGTGGTGGGTTTCCCCGCCGAAGAGCACCTCGGCACTAATGTGTTCGAGCGCTTTCATCCGGAAGACCGGGTGGAGACGCGCCGGCAGTTCACGCGGCTGCTGGAGCAGCCCGGCGCCAGCAGCGCCACCACGTTCCGGTACCGGCATCAGGATGGGAGTTGGCACTGGATTGAAGCCACCGCCACGAACCTGCTGGCCGAGCCGAGCGTGCGCGGTCTGGTGGTGAATTACCGCGATGTCACCGACCGCAAGCGGGCCGAAGACCAGTTGGTTCACGATGCGTTCTATGACGCCCTGACCGGCCTGCCCAATCGGGCGCTGCTGTTGGACCGGCTGGCGCAGGCCCTCCGGCGCGCGCACCGCCGCGACGACTATGCCTTCGCCGTGCTGCTGCTGGATATCGACCGCTTTAAGGTGGTGAACGACAGTCTGGGGCATTCGCGGGGTGATGAGCTGCTGGTGGCGATCGCCCAGCGCGTGACGCAGGTGCTGCGCGCCGCCGACACGTTTGCCCGGCTCAGCGGCGACGAATTCGTGATCCTGCTGGACGATGTCATGGGGCCGGAAGAGGCCGCGCTCATCGCCCAGCGCGTCCAGGCGCAGCTGGCTCGGCCATTCGACCTCGGCCCGCTGGAGATGGTCACCTCGGCCAGTATTGGGATTGTCTTGAGCGCCGCCGGCCACGAACACGCCGAAGAGGTGCTGCGCGACGCCGATATCGCCATGTACCGGGCCAAGGCGCTGGGCAAGGCGCGGCACGAGGTCTTTCAGGTGGGGCTGCGCGCGGCGGCGCTGGAGCGGCTGGGGCTGGAAGCGGACCTGCGGCGGGCGCTGGAGCGCGAGGAGCTGCGCGTCGCTTATCAGCCGATCATCGACCTGCGCACCGACCAGGTACTCGGGTTTGAGGCCCTGATCCGCTGGCAGCATCCCCAGCGCGGTTTGCTGGCGCCGGCCGCCTTTGTGCCGGTGGCGGAAGACAGCGGCTTGATCATCCCCATCGACCGCTGGATGCTGCAAGCCGCCGGCCGGCAGATCCGCGCCTGGCAGGCGCGCTTCCCGGCCGTGCCGCCGCTGTCGCTCAACGTCAACCTGTCCGGCCGGCACTTCACCCAGCCGGACCTGGCCCAGCATATCGAGGCCGGCCTGCGGGCCGCCAACTGCCCGCCCGCCAGCGTGCGGCTGGAGATCACCGAGAGCGTGATCATGGAAAACATCGATTTGGCGGCCGCGCTGATCAAGCAGCTGCACGCGCTGGGCGTGCAGATCGAGATTGACGACTTCGGGATGGGCTATTCGTCCCTGGGCTACCTGGCGCAGCTGGCGGTGGACACCCTGAAGATCGACCGGCGGTTTGTGGACCAGTTGAGCGAGGGCAAGCCCGGGATCGTGCAGACCATCGTCGGTCTGGCCCGGCACCTCGGCACCCGCACCATCGCCGAAGGCGTGGAGACCGAACAGCAGCGCGCGCAGTTGATCGAACTGGGCTGCGACGCGGCCCAGGGCTATCTTTTCTCTTCGCCCATGGACTCGGAAGCCGCCGCCGCCTGGCTGGAGCGCCAGATCAGCCGGCCCGCCCTCCCATAGAAAGCGAGATCATATGGCAGACCGTATCGGCTTTATCGGCTTGGGGATTATGGGCCGCGGGATGGTCCGGAATCTATTGAAGGCCGGCTTCCCGGTGCGCGTCTGGAACCGTACCGCCGCGCGCATGGCCGAACTGGCCCCCGATGGCGCCCTGCCCGCCGCCAGTCCGGCTGATTTGGCCGCCGGCGCCGACCTGATCATCACCTGCGTCAGCGACACCCCGGACGTGGAAGCGGTGCTGACCGGGCCGGCCGGCGTGCTCGAAGGGGTCCGGGCCGGCGCGCTGGTGATTGATATGAGCACGATCAGCCCGCAGGCCACACGCCAGCTGGCCGCTCAGTTGGCGGCGCGGGGCGTGGGGATGCTGGACGCGCCGGTCAGCGGCGGCAGCGAGGGCGCGGCTAAAGGCACGCTGGCGATCATGGTCGGCGGCCCGGCCGCGGAGGTGGCGCGGGCGCTCCCCGCCTTCCAGGCTATGGGCAAGACCATCACCCATGTTGGCGAGCACGGCGCCGGCCAGATGGTGAAGCTGATGAACCAGATTTTGGTGGTGGTGAACATGCTGGCCGTGGGCGAGGCGCTGCTCTTCGCGCAGGCCGGCGGACTGGACCTGCCCCAGGCGCTGGAGGCGGTGAAGCATGGCGCGGCCGGCAGCTGGATGCTGAGCCAGCGCGGCCCGCAGGTGCTGGCGCGGGATTGGCGGCCCGGCTTCACCATTGATCTGCAGGAAAAGGA
>JAGOBN010000272.1 GCA_017999235.1 Anaerolineales bacterium
CCTGACCGGCACGGTGGATGCCCAGGGTGAGTTTCAATTTGCGGACGTGCCTTACCAATCCGGCCGGCAGTTTGTCGTCGCGGCTGAGTACAAAGGCATCCCCTATCACTCCAGCATCGTCGAATTCGCCTCCGGCCTGGAGGCACTCGATGTTCCGGTCACGGTCTATGAAACAACCGACCAGACCGGGGCGCTGCGCATCAACCGCGTCCATACGTTTGTGCTGTTTGAGGTGCCGGATTTTGTGACCATCGGCCAGCTCTATGTCATCTCCAACCTCGGCCAGCGCACGTTCCTGCCGGACAATGGGCGGACGGTGGAGTATGCGCTGCCGGCCGGGGCCACCGACCTGCAGGTGCAGGATGGCGCGGAAGGCACCACCTTCTTCCGGACCGCGGCCGGCTTTGTGGATACCGTGCCGGTGCTGCCGGGCGAAGCGGTCTCGCAAATGCTCTTCTCCTTCCGCCTGCCGTATAAAGACGGCTTGAAGTTTGAACAGCCGATGCTTTACGCGGTGGAAAATGTTAACGTGATGATCGGGGGCGGCACGGTCACGCTCACCGGCGACGAGTTTGTGGCCGGCGACGCCCAAGATGTTTCCGGGCAAACCTTCTTGAATTACAGCCGCGCCGGGCTGGAAGCCGGCGCCCCCCTGGCGTTTGAGCTGAAAGGCCCGTCGGCCCTGTCTGAAACGGCCGCCGCCCCCGCCGGGATCACCGCGTCTGATCCGACCACGCTGGCGGTGGGCTTGGGGGCGCTGGCCTGCGTGCTGCTGGGCATCGGGGTGTGGTGGTGGCGCCGCACACCGGGGACGGCCCAGTCGGCCGCCGGGTCGGCCAAGGCCGCCGCCAGCCGGGAAGAGCTGCTGCAAGCCATCGCCGAGCTGGACGACGAACACGCCGCCGGCAAGGTGAGCGCGGCCGAGTACGAGAAAGAGCGCGCCTGGCTGAAGCAGGAACTGAAGAAGATCTGGACGGCCACCCATGGCCGTTAAGCGCTCCGGCGCATGGCCGCATGATTGAAGCCCGCGCCCTGATCAAGAACTTTGGCCGCCAGCCGGTCCTGCGCGGGGTCAATCTGCGCGTGGAGGCCGGCGAGTTTGTGGCGCTGATGGGCCCGAACGGCGCCGGCAAGACGACGCTGCTGCGGATCCTGTGTTCGCTGGCCCGGCCGACGCTGGGCGCGGTGAGCGTGGCCGGCCTGTCTTTGCCGGCCGAGGCCGAGGCGGTGCGGCGGCGGCTGGGCGTGATCGCCCACCACCCGCTGCTCTACACCGACCTGACCGCCGAGGAGAACCTGACCTTTTACGCGCGCCTGTACGGCCTGGCCAATCCCGGCCCGCGCTTGCTGGCGCTGCTGGAGCGCGTGGGCCTGGCCGCCCGCCGGCGCGACCTGGTGCGCACCTTCTCGCGCGGCATGCAGCAGCGGCTGGCCATCGCCCGCGGCCTGCTGCATGAGCCGGAGGTGCTGCTGTTGGACGAGCCGTATACCGGCCTGGACCCGATCGGCGCGCAAGTACTGGATGGGGTGGTGCGTGAGCACGCGGCGCGCGGCGGCACTTTGTTGATGATCACGCATGATCTGGAACATGGCTTTGCCCTGGCGGATCGCTCCGTCATCCTGGTGCGCGGCCAGATCGTGTTTACAGCCCGGCGGGACGAGCTTTCGCCGGCGGAGTTTGCCCAACGCTATGGCGCCCTTGTCCAATAGTGACCGGCCGGCGCCGGCCATCTCGAACGCTCCGCCGTCCACACCGGCGGTCTCTCAGCCGCCGGCTCCGGCGGCGTTGCCGCCGGCCGTGGCCGCGCGCCGCATGTATGGCGGCGCTTATTGGCGCGCCGTCGGCGCCATCCTGTGGAAGGATCTGGCGGCCGAATTCCGCAGCAAAGAGCTGATCAGCGCCATGCTGGTCTTCTCCCTGCTGGTGGTGCTGATTTTTAACTTCGCGCTGCAGCTGGACCGGTCGGCGCGCGAGAATGTGGCCGCCGGCGTCCTGTGGGTGACGGCCGTCTTTTCCGGGACGCTGGGCCTGAACCGCAGCCTCTCCCAGGAGAAGGACCGCGGTTCGCTGGACGGCCTGCTGCTCACGCCCGTGGACCGTAGCAGTTTGTACTTCGGCAAGATGCTGGGCAACTGGCTGTTTATGCTGGTGGTGCAGGCCGTCATCCTGCCGGTGTTCAGCGTCCTGTACAACGTGCCGATGCTGCTGCCGCTCAATCTAGTGGTGGTGCTCTTGGGGACGCTGGGCTACGCCGGCGTGGGGACCTTGCTGGCGTCGATGGCCGTCCACAGCCGGTCGCGCGACGTGATGCTGCCCATCCTGCTGCTGCCCGTGGCGGTTCCGGTGCTGGTGGCGGCGGTGCAGGCCAGCGGCGGTCTGCTGGAAAAGCGGGCCTGGGATGAGCTGAGCCAGTGGTTCAGTCTGCTGATCGGCTACGACGTGATTTTCATCGCCGTGGCGTTCATGGCCTTTGACTATGTGGTGGAGGAGTAAGGAGAAGGTGATGTTTAGATCAAACCGCAACGTCCAAATTCTCAATCTGGTGACCGTGGGCCTGCTGTTAGCGGCGACTGCCATGGTCTTTTTCTATGTCCCCACCGAGCGGACCATGGGCGACGTCCAGCGGGTGTTCTACTTCCACGTCGCGGCCGCGTGGGTGGGCCTGGCGGCGTTCATGGTCACGTTTGTGGCCGGGATTGTGTATCTCCGCACCGGCCGGCGCCTGTGGGATCAGATCGGCCACGCGTCAGTGGAGATCGGTCTGGTGTACACCATCATGGGGGCGGCCTCCGGCTCGATCTGGGCGCGGCCGGCCTGGAACACTTGGTGGACGTGGGACCCGCGCCTGACCACCTACACGATCATGGCCTTGATCTATGTGGCCTATCTGATGCTGCGCCAGGGCCTGGATGACCCGGACCGCCGGGCGCGCTTCGCCGCCATATACGGCATTGTGGGCTTCATCAGCGTGCCGATCACGTTCTTCTCCATCCGCATCTGGCGCACGATCCACCCGGTGGTGGTGGGCGGCGGCGGTGACGCCGCGCAAGGCACCTTCGCCATGACCAGCCCCATGCTGCAGACCATGCTGTTCTCGGTCTTCACCTTCAGCGTGGTGTATGTCTGCCTGCTGGTCAACCGCGTCCGCCTGGAGGAAGTGGTGGAGCGCGTGGAACAACTCAAAGCCCGGGCGCTGTCAGCCTGAGGAGCCGCCCATGGATACCCCGAACACACTCAATTACATGCTGCTGGGCTACGCGGTGCTCTTTGGCCTGCCGCTGTTGTACGTGATCAGCTGGTGGTTCCGCCGGCGCAATCTGCGCCGGGATCTGGAACTGCTCAAATCCCTGGCCGACGAAAAGAAACCGTAAGCCCCGCGCCCGTCCCCGGCCGGCCGATCTTCGGCCGGCTTTTTTTTATCGCCCAAACGCGGGATGACCTCGCTTGACAGTCACCAAAACCGGTGATATCGTCGCCTTGTCGGAATAATCCGATAAATCGTATTAATCAGCTGATTATGCTCACAGACAAGCTTGATTCGGATTTGCTGCGCTTTATTGTGGCGCGCGGCTTTCAGCCGGGAGACCGGCTGCCCTCCACGGAGGAATTGAGCACCGAGCTGGGGGTCAGCATGGGCAAGCTGCGCGAGCAGCTGGAGGTGGCCCGCAGCCTCGGGCTGGTGGAGGTCAAGCCGCGAACGGGCATCCGCCTGACGGCCTATGATTTTGGGCCGGCGGTCCGCTTTAGCTTGTTCTACGCCCTGGCCAGCGGCACGGCGGAATTTGAGGCATTTAGCACGGTCCGCAATCACTTGGAGGCCGCCTTCTGGCATGAGGCCGTGGCGCGGCTGACGCCGGCCGATCACCTCCAGCTGCGCGCGCTGATCGAGCACGCCCGCGCCAAGCTCACCGGCCGGCCGGTGCAGATCCCGCACGCCGAGCACCGCGCCCTGCACCTGACCATCTTCAGCCGGCTGGCGAACCCGTTCGTCACCGGCCTGCTGGCCGCCTATTGGGACGCGTATGAGGCGGTGGGCCTGAGCATGTATTCCGATTACGCATATTTGCAGGAAGTCTGGGACTATCACGCGCGCATCGTGGAGGCCATCTGCGCCGGCGCCGTGGACCTGGGCCATGAACTCCTGATCCAACACACCAACCTGTTGCGCCATCGCGCGTCCGCGGCCGTGATCCCGGACGGCATGGCGTCGATCGGCTGACACCACCCCCCGCCTATTCAGAGGAGATGAACCGTATGGCAGTCAGCGAAGTAGCGAGCGGCCCGGCGGCTGAAAGCCCGGCCCACCGCCCCCCGGTGGTCAACGCGTTTTCCATCAACGTCGCCACCAAGAATGGCTCCGGCAGCCAGACCGCCAACACGGCGCTGCTGCGCGCGCTGTTTAAGATGGGCATCCCGGTCAGCGGCAAGAACCTGTTCCCGTCCAATATTCAGGGCTTGCCCACCTGGTACACCATCCGGGTCAGCGCCGAAGGCTTCACCGCCCGCCGGCCGCGCGCCGAGATCGTCGTCGCCATGAACGTGGCCACCGCCATCGAGGATTACCAGAGCGTGGAGGCCGGCGGCGCGTTCTTGTACGCGGACGACCTCAAGATGCCCATGGACCGGACGGACATCGCCCATTACCCGATGCCGGTCAAAGCGCTCGCGATCAAGCTGGAAAAAGACGCCAAGCTGCGCACCTACGTGGCCAACATGGTCTACGTGGGCGTCCTGGCGCACCTGCTGGAGATCCAGCTGGCGGACCTGGAAGGGGCGCTGTTGTTCCACTTCAAGGGCAAGCGCAAGCCCGTGGACAGCAACATGCAGATGATCCGCGCCGCCGCGGATTGGGCCAAGGAGAACCTGGTCAAGCAGGACCCCTTCAAGGTCGAACGGCTGAACAAGACCGACGGCTTGATCATGATCGACGGCAACACCGCCGGCGCCCTGGGCGCCGTCTATGGCGGGGTGACCTTCGTGGCCTGGTACCCGATCACGCCGGCCACCAGCGTGGCGGATGCCCTCAACCACTACCTGCCGCAGCTGCGCGTGGACCCCGAGACCGGCAAAAACACCTTCGCCGTGGTGCAATCCGAGGACGAACTGGCGGCGCTCGGCATGGTGCTGGGCGCCGGCTGGGCGGGGGCGCGGGCCATGACCTCCACCTCCGGCCCCGGCATCTCGCTGATGGCCGAGTTCGCGGGCTACGGCTACTACGCCGAGATCCCGGCCGTGATCTGGGATATCCAGCGCATGGGCCCCAGCACCGGCCTGCCCACGCGCGTTTCACAAGGCGACCTGCTGAAGACGTATTACCTGGGCCACGGCGACAGCAAGCATGTCTGCCTGCTGCCGGCCTCGCCGGCCGAGTGTTTTGAGTTCGGCTGGAAGGCCTTTGACCTGGCCGAGCGGCTGCAGACGCCGATCTTCGTGCTCAGCGATCTGGACATCGGCATGAACCAGTGGATGAGCACGCCGTTTGAGTATCCGGATACGCCCGAAGACCGCGGCAAGGTGCTCTCGGCCGAGGACCTGGACCGGCTGGGCGGCTTCAAGCGCTACAAGGACGTGGACGGCGACGGCATCCCTTATCGCACCGTGCCGGGGACGCCGCATCCGCTGGCCGCGTACTTCACGCGCGGCACCGGCCACAATGAGGCGGCCGGCTACTCCGAGCGGCCCGAGGATTGGATGAAGAACATGGCGCGGCTGGCCCAGAAGCACGAGACGGCCCGCAAGATCACGCCGCCGCCGCTGGTGGATCAGGTGGCCGGCGCCGAGGTGGCCTTCATCGCCTATGGCTCGGCGGACCCGGCGGTGGCGGAAGGCCGCTGGCGGCTGGAGAATAAGCACGGGCTGAAGACCTCGTATCTGCGTGTGCGCGCCCTGCCGCTGGCGGATTCGATCAAGGACTTTGTGGCCGCGCACCAGCGCGTGTATGTGGTGGAGCTGGATACCGACGCCCAGCTGTGGCAGCTGCTGCAGCTGCACCTCGGCCCGGAAC
>JAGOBN010000273.1 GCA_017999235.1 Anaerolineales bacterium
TTGCTGACGTTCTTAAACGTGACGGCCGGCTGCGGAGTGTCCATCGGCAAGGGGTGTGCGCTCCAGGGTGGGAGGGAAGCCGCGCTCACTGCTCTAGCCGGCGCTGCGCCGGCACCACCCACCGCTCCAACAGCATCACCAGGCCCACAAAGGTCAGGCCCAGCAGCGCCGAGAACAGGATGGCCGCGTAGAGTTTTTCCGGCCCGGTGATGTAGTAGTAGCTGAACGTCAGCAGCGCGCGGCCCAGGCCGTCCGGGATGCCCGAAGGCAGTTCGCCCACGATCGCGCCGATCACGCTGACCGACGCCGAAATTTTGAGGGCCGTAAAAACGTACGGCAGCGCGGCCGGCACGCGCAGCGTCCACAGGATCTGCCAGCGCGAGGCGGCGTAGGAGCGCATCAGTTCCAGGGCCGTGGGTTCGGGCGAGTTCAGGCCGCGCAGGGTGTTGATGGTGACGGGAAAAAACGTCAGATACGCCGAGATCATGGTCACCGACGTCCAGGCCGGCCAGTTCAAGCGGCTGCCCCAGATCACCACCATCGGCGCGATGGCCAGCAGCGGCACCGTCTGCGAGGCCACCACATACGGCATCAGGCCGCGCTCCAGGAGCGAGGAGTGAACAAACACCACCCCCAGCAGAAAGCCCACCAGACTGCCGAGCACGAAGCCGGCCAGGGCTTCCCGCCAGGTGAAGAGGGCGGCCTCCAGCAGGATCTGCCACAGCATCAGTTCGCCGCCGCGCCGCGCGGGTTGAAACAGCGTGCCGAGGATGGTCCCAATGTGCGGCATGGATTTGTCGTCCGCGCGCACCGGCAGCGGCAGCGTGGTGAACGGCACCACCCCCTGGGTGGCCGCACCCAGCGCCTTGTAGCCCTCCCAGGCCCCCGCCAGGACGAGCAGGATCAACAGCATCGAGCCGGCCCGGCGGACCGGCGGCCACCAAGCGGCCGGCCCCGCGGCGGGAGCGCGATCGGCTTCGAGCGGCTGAGCGATGGCCATGCGGGTCTCCGCGCCCAAGCGCCGCTAAGGCACCAGCCAGGTCCCGGTCTCCCCTCGCAGCGCGCGCCCCAGGTTTTCCGGGTTGCTGATGACGGCCTTCTGGCCGCCGCGCTCCAGATAGGAGATGCAGGCCTCAATCTTGGGGCCCATGCTGCCCTTGTGGAAGTGGCCTTCCGCCATGTAGCGCTTGGCGTCGGCCAGGGTTATTTGACTAAGCCATTGCTGATCGGGTTTATTGTAATTGATAGCGACCTTTTCGACAGCAGTGGAAATGACAAACACATCCGCCTGGAGGCTGTTCGCCAGCAAGGCCGAGGCGTAGTCTTTGTCGATGACGGCCTCCATGCCTTGCAGGGCGCCGTGCTCATCCTGAATGACCGGGATGCCGCCGCCGCCCACGGCGATGACCGTGAAGCCGGTCTTGATCAGCGTCTCAATCGCGTCGCGCTCCACAATGGCCTGCGGCTTGGGGGAGGCCACCACCCGCCGCCAGCCGCGGCCGGCGTCTTCCACCATCGCCCAGTGCTCGGCCGCCATCTTCTCGCGCGCGTCGGCCTCGCTCATGAACGAGCCGATGGGCTTGCTGGGCTTCTGGAACGCCGGATCGTTCTGGTCCACCAGCACCTGGGTCACGACCGTGACGGCCTGGTTGGCCAGCCCGCGCGTCTTAAACTCGTTGCGCAGCGCCTTCTGGAACATATAGCCGATGGCGCCCTGCGTGTCCGCGCCGCACGAATCCAGCGGCACATCGTGCAGTTCATGGCGCGAGAGCTCGGACCGGCGCAGGATAAAACCAACCTGCGGGCCGTTGCCGTGCGTCACCACCACGTTCCAGCCGGCCTGGATCAGGTCGGCAATGTGGCGCATGGACGCGCAGGCCGCCTCGTATTGGTCGTGCACGGTCTTATGCTTTTCGTCTTTGATGAGGGAATTGCCGCCGACGGCGACGACTGCCAGTTGAGTCACGGTCTTTTCTCCCGTTGGATGAATAGCCGAACGTCGAAATAGGCTGACCGGCGGCGCTGGGCCTCCTCACCAGGAGGCTGAACGGGCAAGGTTAGGCCGCGGACGCCGGGATTGATTAGAATTTTGGGTGATTGTGTTCCGAATGTTTATATAATACTATCAAACGTTAGTCAACACAGAATACACATTCGAGCTAAAAATCAACTCTTTGTACAGCACGCGGCCAACGCTCGCGCGCGGGCCGGCGCCGGACGCCGGCTGGGGAGGCCGGAATGTCGATTGGGGAACGGATTAAACAGCGCCGCAAGGAACTAAAGCTCAGCCTGCGGCAGCTGGCCGAGAAAGTGGAACTGACCGCCAGCTTCTTGAGCAAGATCGAGCTCGGCCAGAGCAGCCCGTCCATCGACTCGCTGCGCAAGATCAGCCACGAGCTGGGCGTGCCCATCTTTTTCTTTTTGGTCGAAGACGACGCCCAGAGCCCGGTGGTGCGCCACGATCACCGCCTCAAACTGCGCCGGCCCAATTCCAACCTCATCTTTGAACTGCTCACGCCCGACCTCAACCGGCGCATGGAGGCGTTTGTGTTTGAGCAGGAGCCCGGCGGCGGCAACTACGCCAGTCCGCCGGCCCAATACACCGAGGAGCTGATCTATGTGCTCCAGGGCCAGCTGGAAGTGGATCTGCTCCACGGGTCGTACCAGCTGGCGGCCGGCGACACGATCTATTTTGAAGGGCCGTCGCTGCGCGGCCTGCGCGCTATCGGCACCGAGACCATGCGCTTGATCGCGGTGGTCACGCCGCCGGTGCTCTAGGGGCGGCCCATGCCAGCCCACCCTGCCGCCACCCGGCTCGAAGCGGATTTGCTCGGCCAGCTCGCGCTCCCGGCCGAGGCTCTGTACGGGGTCCGCACCCAGCGCGCGCTGGACCTCTTCCCCCTCGCCGGCCAACGGGCGCTGGGCGGTTACCCCACCCTGATCGACGCGCTGCTGCTGGTGAAGCAGGCGGCGGCGCTGGCCAATCAGCGCTGCGGCGCGCTGCCGGCGGACAAAGCCCAGGCCATCTTCGCCGCCGCCGCCGATCTGCTGGCCCACCCTGATCCCGCGCTCTTCCCCGTGCACGCCCTGCATGGCGGCGGCGGGATTGCGGCCAACATGAACGTCAACGAGGTGCTGGCCAACCTGGGCGAGGAGCGGCTGGGCGGCCGGCGCGGCGAGTACCGCCAGCTGCATCCCAACGACCACGTCAACCTGAACCAGTCCACCAACGACGTCTACCCCACCGCCGGCCATCTGGCCGTGCTGCTCCAGTGGCGGCGGCTGCGGCCGGCGCTGGAAGCCCTGGCCACGGCCTTCGCCGACCAGGCCCACGCCCTGCGCCACATGCGCCGCCTGGCGCGCACCTGCCTGCAGGACGCGGTGGAGATCACGTTCTTTGATTTTTTCAGCGGCTATGTGGGCGGGCTGCTGCGCGGCCGCGACCGGCTGCAGGCGGCGCTGGACCGGCTGTACGCGGTGACGCTGGGCGGCACCATCGTGGGCCGGCCGGCGGATGTGCCGCCCGCTTACTTCGCCGCCATCCTGCCGGCCCTGCGGGAAGTGACCGGCGAACCGCGCTTCGAGCGGCCGGCCAACCTCTTTGACGCCTTCCAGAATCCAGAGGATCTCGCCGCCGTCTCGGCCGAGCTTGATCTGCTGGCACGCAGTTTGATTAAGCAGGCTCAGGACCTGCGCCTGCTCAGTTCCGGGCCGGAGGCCGGCCTGGGCGAGATCAGCCTGCCGGCCGTTTTGCCGGGCTCGTCCATCATGCCCGGCAAGATCAACCCCACCATCCCGGAGTTCGTGATGCAGCTGGCATTCAAGGTCCAGGGCCTCCACACGATGGTGGCGGCCGGCGTGAACCACGGTGAGCTGGACCTCAACATCTGGGAAGGCACGATGCTGTGCGGGCTCCTAGAAGCGATGGAGCTGCTGGAAAGCGCCCTGACCAGCTTCGCCGAGCAGTGCGTGCGCGGCCTGGGCGTCCACCGCGAGCGCAACGCCCGCAACGCCGACACCCTGATCCCCTGGCTCACCCGCCTCGCGCTCCAGCACGGCTACTCGACGGTCACGGCCATCTGCAAGGAAGCGCGCGGCGACGACCGGCTGCTGCGCGAGCTCTTGGCGGCCCGGCTCGGAGAATAGCCCGATTGAACATCCCCCGGCGCGTCCCGCTGGCCGAAGTCAACGCCGCCCTGGAGGCGCTCTGGGCGGGCCTGCGCCAGCCGGCTGAAAGCGCGGGCGCCTTCCCCACTCACTGGCGGCCGGCGTATACCCCGCTCTGGCCGGCGGCCTGGCCGCCGCAGCCGGAGCTGACGTGGCAGCGGTACGGCTTTGCCTACGGCCAGGCGCCGCAGCTGCTGGACGGCCAGCGCGTGGCGCGGCCCTGGGTGCGCTTGGATTTTGGGACGCACGCAGCCGCGCCGCAGATGGTCCGGCTGGATTCAGAGTTAACCGAGCTGGGGGTGCAGGGTGTCCGGCCCTTGCCGCCTGAGGCGGCGCGGCTCTTGGCTACCGGCGGAGACGTGGAGCATCAGGTCCGCGGCTGGCGCGCCGCGCCCCCGGCTGGCGCGGCCGGCCCCGTGCGCGCCTATTACCGCGCGTGGCTGGCCAGCCACGGCGTCATTGGCCGGTGGCTGCCGGCCGCGCATCCGCTGTTTTTTGATTGGCTGGCGCGGGAGTAGTCCGGGGTTAGGCTTGGATGATGCCCTTGCGGATGGCGTACTTAACCAGCTCGGCGCGCGAATGCAAGTTGAGCTTAGCCATGATGTTCTCGCGGTGGCGGCTGACCGTCTTGGGGCTGATCGAGAGCGCTTCGGCGATATCGCGGCTGTTGGTGCCTTCGGCCAGATAACCCAGCACCTCGCGCTCGCGTTCGGTCAGTTCCTCCACCAGGGCGGCCGGGGTATCATGGCCGCCGCCGGACAAATAATCCCGCACCAACAGGCGCGCCAGCGAGGGGTAGAGGTAGATTTCGCCGGCCGCGGCCGTGCGGACCGCCGTAATCAGCTCTTCGGGCGCGGCGCGCTTGGGGACATAGCCGCTGGCGCCGGCCTGAAGCATCTGGAAAAAGTATTCCTCATCTTCGTGGATGGTGAGCGCCACCACCGCCACCCGCGGCCGCGCCGCCTTCAGCTCGCGCGTCACCTCAATGCCGGAAAAATCGGGCAGGCCGATATCCATCAGCACCACGTCCGGTTCCAGCGCGATGGCTTGCCCCAGCGCCTCTTCGCCGTTGGTGGCCTCGCTGATAATCTCCAGGTCCGGCTCGCCGGCCAGCAGCATGCGCAGGCCGGACCGCACCACGGCATGATCGTCCACTAACATCAATCGGATCGTCACACTGTCTCCATCCCGGGCTTGGCCGGGATCACAATCTGCACCAGCGTCCCGCGCCCTGGCTCGGAGGCCACCTGGCAGCGCCCGCCCAACAACGTCGCGCGCTCCTGCATCCCCAGCAGCCCCCAGGCTGCCCGGCCCACGTTCTCCACCAGCAGCGGGTTGAACCCGCAGCCATTATCGCGCACATCCAGCCGGATGGCGGCGTCGTCGTACGTGAGATGGATCCAGGCTTGCGTGGCGCGGCTGTGCTTGATAGTGTTCGTCAGCGCCTCCTGCGCCACGCGAAACAGCGCGATATTTACGGCCGGCGCCAGCGGGCGCTCGCGGCCGGCCACTTCCACATGAATCTCCAAGGGCGTGTGCTCGGGCAGCGCCTTGGTGTACCAGCGCAGGGTGGCCGCCAGACCCAGATCATCCAAATGGGAGGGCCGCAGGTCGGCAATCAGCCGCCCCAGCTCGTCGAGCGCGTCGGTGGTTAAGGTCTCCAGCCGGCGCAGGCTGGGACGCGCTTCCGGCGCGGCCGCTTCCACCATACCGGCCACGCCGCGCAAGCCCAGGCCCAGCGCCGTGAGCGTTTGACCCGTGGCGTCGTGCAGTTCCCGCGCGATGCGCTGCCGTTCGGCCTCCTGCGCGGCCACCACCCGGCGCAGCAGTTCGCCGC
>JAGOBN010000274.1 GCA_017999235.1 Anaerolineales bacterium
CGGCCAATCCGGCGCCGCCTACGTCGTCCGGCGCAGCCTGCACAACGTCAAGGAAATTATGCGCGCCAAGAAGGCCATCCGCACGGCCTTCCGGGTGCAGCAGGCCGGCCTCGGATTTGCGCTGGTGGAGCTGCTGTCGAACTGCCCCACCAATTGGGGGCAGACGCCGCCGGACTCGCTGCAGTGGATTGAGACGCGGATGCTGCCGTTTTTCCCGCTGGGCGATTTCCGGGTGGCGGACGGCGTGGAAGGGCTCTAAGCGCCATGCAAACCGAGATCATCGTTTCCGGTTTTGGCGGCCAGGGCGCGCTGTTCGCCGGCCAGATCCTGGCGTACGCGGCCATGGATGAAGGCCTGCACGTCACGTGGATCCCGTCTTACGGACCGGAGATGCGCGGCGGCACCGCGCATTGCACGGTCATTATTTCCCCGGACGAGATCGGCTCGCCGCTGGTGCGCTGTCCGCTGGCCGCCATCGCGCTCAACCAGCCGTCCCTGGATAAATATGAAACGGTGGTGGCCGCGGGCGGGGTGCTGCTCGTCAACGCCTCGCTGCTCACGCGCCGGCCGACGCGCGCCGATATCCGGGTGGTGGAGATCCCGGCCAACGCCATTGCGGAAGAGCTGGGCAATGTGCGGCTGGCCAATCTGGTGCTCACCGGGGCGCTGCTAGCCGCGACGGGCGTGCTGAGCGTGGCCGCCGTCGAGCGGGCGCTGGCGGCGCATTTGCCGGAGCGCCATAAACACCTGCTGGCGGCGAATTATCAGGCCCTGCGGCGCGGGGCGGCCCTGGTAACGGCCGAAACCGCGTAACCCCGTGCTGGTTTTATACAAGGAGACGTTCTAATGTCACAGACGGTTTGGGAAGAAGTTGATTCGATCCAGTGTGAGCGCACCGGTGAAACGGCCAAATTGTTGGAAGAGCGGGTGTATCTGACCGACCCGCTGCCGGATGTGGGCCAGCCGTTCAAAGTGCTGGCCCGCAAGTGTTCGATGGGCGGCGAGTGCAACCTGGTAGGCTACGCCTGCCGCTGGTCGTACATCAACCCCACCTACGACCCGTTCAGCGACAAGTAGCGGACGGACGCGATGCCGACGACGCTCGTCGTGCCGGCCGGCCGGCTGTGGTGCTATCGCGCGCGGGCCGAAGCCGACTTGTTTGAAGAGCGCGTCTTCGCCGACGGCGTCACGCCGGGGCCGGCGGCGCCGTACACCGTCACCGCGTGGCGGTGCGGGCTGAACCAGGCCTGTCCGATGCAGGCCGCCGCCTGCCATCTCGCGCAACCGGGTGAATTAGCGGAAGCGCCGCGCCCGGTGGACTAACCGCTATCCTCGGTCGGAGGCGCCTCGGCTGGAAACTCGGCCGAGCGCCCTTGGCCTTTCCCCATCTCGCCGGCCTCGGCCGGCCCCCCCGGCCCTGCGCCTGTGCGCAGCCCAGGAACAAGTGTGGAGCACGCCTCATGTCAGTAGAAGATCCTCGGGTTCTGGAACTACGCGCCCGCCGCGAACAAGCCCGCCAGGGCGGGGGCGCCGACCGCGTCGCCCGGCAGCACGCCCGCGGCAAATTGACGGCCCGCGAGCGGCTGACCCAATTGCTGGACCCCGGCTCGTTTAACGAGCTGGAGCCGTTTATCACCCTGCGCGGCCACGAGCTGGACAGCGGCGACGGCGTGTTTTACGGCGACGGGGTGGTGACCGGATACGGGCAGATCGCCGGCCGCACCGTCTACGCCTACGCCCAGGATTTCACCATCTACGGCGGGGCGCTGGGCGAAATGCACGCCCACAAGATCTGCCGGGTGATGGACCTGGCCTTGCGGAACGGCGTGCCCATCATCGGCCTGATCGACTCGGGCGGGGCGCGCATTCAAGAAGGGGTGCGCGCGCTGGGCGGCTACGCCGAGATTTTCCGGCGCAACGCCCAGTATTCGGGCGTCATCCCGCAGATCAGCGTCATGCTAGGCCCGTGCGCGGGCGGCGCCGCGTATTCGCCGGCCCTGACCGACCTGATCATCATGGTCGAGCGCAAGAGCTATATGTTCCTGACCGGCCCGGAGGTGATCAAGGCCGTCACCGGCGAGGTGATCGATTCCGAGCAGCTGGGCGGCGCGGACGTCCACATGAGCGTCAGCGGCAACGCCCACCTGATGGCGGCCAGCGAGCCGGACGCGCTGGCGCTCTGCCGGCACGCGCTCAGCTTTCTGCCCGCCAACAACGTGGAAAATCCGCCGTATGTGAAGCCCACTGACGACCCCGGCCGGATGGACGCCGAGCTCAATCACATCGTGCCGCTCGACCCCAGCCTGCCGTACAGCATGCACGCCATCATCGAGCGCGTCACCGACCACGGCACTTTCCTGGAATTGCAGCCGACCTGGGCGCGCAACGCCATCGTCGGCTGGGCGCGCATCGGCGGACACAGCGTGGGGCTGGTGGCGCAGGAGCCCAGCGTCATGGCCGGCGTCATCGATATCGACGCCTCGGACAAGATCACGCGCTTCGTGCGGATGTGCGACTGCTTCAATATCCCGGTGATCACGTTTGTCGATTCGCCCGGCTTCCTGCCCGGCATCGCCCAGGAGCACGGCGGCATCATCCGCCATGGGGCCAAGGTGCTGTACGCCTATTCAGAAGCCACGGTCCCCAAGATCAGCGTGATCACGCGCAAAGCCTACGGCGGCGCCTACGTGGTGATGAGCAGCAAGTACCTCGGCACGGACGTCAATTACGCCTGGCCCAGCGCGGAAATCGCCGTCATCGGGGCGGAGGGCGCGGTCAATATCTTGTATCGCGAGGAGTTGGCGCGGGCCGCCGACCCGGCCGCCGAACGCGCGCGGCTGGCGGCCGAGTACCGCACGAAATTCAACAACCCCTATCACGCGGCCAGCGCCGGCTACGTGGACGACGTGATCGAGCCGCGCGAGACGCGGCCCAAGATCGTGGCCGCCCTGGCCGCGCTGCGGGATAAGTATGCGCCGGCCCCGCGCCGCAAGCACGGGAATATCCCGGTCTGAGAGCCCCGCCATGCCGCCGAATCTCATTATCGCTTTGCAGATTACCGCTATTGGCATGGGCCTGGTCTTTGGCGCCCTGGTGCTGTTCTGGGGGCTGATGGCCGCCATCGTGCGCCTGACCGCCGATCCGGCGCCGGCCCCCGACCCGGCGCCGGCCGCCGCTGACCCCGCCGCCGCTGTCCCGGTCGAACCCGCGCTGCGCGCGCAGGCCGCGGCGCTGGCGGTGGCGGTGGCCCTGGCCGAAGCTGAGATGACCTCCGCGCCCACGCCGCCGTTTGTGCCGCCGCCCACCGGCGTCAGCGTCTGGCAGGCCGTGATGCGCGCCAATCAATTGAATCAACGAGGACCGGTGCGATGAACTACAACGTTAGGATCGGCGAGCGGACCTTCGTGGTGGAGGTCGGCGATCTGGCCGCCCGCCCGATCCGCGCCACTATCGACGGAGAGACTTTTGAGGTTTGGCCGGCGCCGGCCGCGGAGCCAGCGGCCACGAACCGGGAAGCGGATCAGCGGCTGAAAACGCAGGGGGCGGCGCCCGCGGCGCCGCCGCGGCCGGCCGAGAGCGCCGGGCCGGAGGCCGTCCTGGCGCCCATCCCCGGCGTCATCATCTCCGTGGCCGTGCGGGCCGGCGACACGGTGACGGTGGGCCAGGAGCTGTGCGTCCTGGAAGCGATGAAAATGAAAAGCCCGATCCGCGCGCCGCGGGCCGGCACGCTGGCGGCTGTGCGGATCAGCGCCGGCCAACAGGTGAAACACCGGGAAGCGCTGGTGGACTATGCGCGCTAAGCGGGGCTGGCTCAGTCTGATGGTGGCGCTCTCCGCGTGCGCGGCGCCGAGCGCGCCGGCCGGACAGACGCTCTCGATTGACGTGATCGGTGCGGAGCCGGGGCGGCTGCTGTTCAGCGGCGCCACGACGCTGCCGGCCGAGCACTGCCTGTTGACGCAGCTGATTATCAACGGCGCGGTGGCGCCGGACTGGCCGGTGGAGTGCGTGTACCCGGCCGACGGTGCTTGGCAGCTCAGCGTGGCGGTGGGAAAACGCGGCGAACCGCCGGCGCCCAAGGCCGGCGTCACCTACGAATTCTTGATCTGGGCGCGCGACCTGCCGACCGTCTCCGCCCGGCGGCCGGCCGACATCGCCCCGCTGCCTTAGCTGGCGCGTGACCTATGGACTTCACACAACTGCTGACGGAACTTACTAAAGGGCTGGCGCATTTCACGTTGGGCAACGCCGTAATGATCGGCGTGGGCGCCGTGCTGATCTGGCTGGCGGTCGCCAAGGAATATGAGCCGGTGCTGCTCCTGCCCATTGGGGTGGGGTGCTTGCTGGCCAATATCCCGCTGACGGGCATGACCGAGGGGGGCGGCGTGCTGGCGGTGCTCTACCGCGCCGGCATCAGCACGGAGCTGTTCCCCCTGCTGATCTTTGTGGGCGTGGGCGCGATGATCGACTTCAGTCCGCTGCTCGCGCAGCCCAAGATGGTGCTGTTGGGCGCGGCCGGCCAGTTCGGCATCTTTGGCACGCTGATCCTGGCCACCCTGCTGGGCTTTCCGCTCAACCAGGCGGCCTCCATCGGCGTCATCGGCGCCATCGACGGGCCGACCTCGATCTTTGTGGCCACCAAGCTGGCGCCGGAGCTGCTGGCGCCCATCGCCGTGGCCGCGTACTCGTATATGAGCCTGATCCCGATCATCCAGCCGCCGCTGATGCGCCTGCTGACCACGCCGGCCGAGCGCCGCATCCGCATGGACTACGCCCCGCGCCCGGTCTCGCAGCGCGCGCGCGTGATCTTCCCCATGCTGGTGACGCTGGTGGTCGGGCTGCTGGTGCCGGACGCCACGCCGCTGATCAGCATGCTGATGCTGGGCAACCTGCTGCGCGAGAGCGGGGTGGTGGAGCGGCTGAACAAGGCCGCGCAGAACGAAATTATCAACATCGCCACGCTCTTCCTGGGCCTGACCATCGGCTCGACGATGGACGCGGCCAGCTTCCTCAACCTGGCCACCCTGCAGATCATGCTGTTGGGCCTGCTGGCGTTCGTGCTGGACACGATCGCGGGCCTGCTGTTTGGCAAGCTGATGTCCTTTCTCTCGCGCGGCGCCATCAACCCGCTGATCGGCGCGGCCGGCATCAGCGCCTTCCCGATGGCCGGCCGGCTGGCCGCGCGCCTGGCGCAGGAGGAGGACTTCGAGAACTTTATCTTGATGCACGCCATGGGCGCCAACACCGCCGGCCAATTGGGGAGTGTCATCGCCGGCGGCGTGCTGCTGGCGCTGGTAAGCGGGTTGGTCTAACCGCCGGGCCGGCGGCGTGTTGTTGGCGTTGGTATAACCCGCCGGGAGAGGCGTCCCGCCGATTGAAGTCAACTACCGGGCCGCGGCCGACCAGCCGCGCCCGGTTTAGTTTTAAGCCGCGCTGATTTGCCGATACACGGCCAGCGTCTGCGCGGCGGCGCGCTCCCAGGTGAAGGCCCGGGCGCGGTGCCAGCCGCGTTCCCGCTGCGCCTGCTGCTGGCTGGGCGAGTCGAGCACCGTGGTCAGCGCGCGCGCCAGGGCGGCGGGATCGCGCGGATCGAAATACGCGGCGGCGGTGTCCGCCAGCTCGCGCAGGACCGGGATATCGGCGCAGACCACCGGCGCGCCGCAGCCGAGCGCCTCCAAAACCGGGAACCCAAACCCCTCCAGCCGGGCGGGGTGCACATACACGGTGGCGCCGGCGTACAGCAGCGGGAGATCGGCGTCCGGCACGCGCCCCAGGAACCGCACCTGATCCCCCAGGCCGGCGGCGGCCTGGCGCGCCTGCGGGAAGCGCGCGTCTTCCGGGCCGGCGATGAGCAGCGGCGGCGCGCTGGCCGGCAGCTGCGCCCGGGCCTGGATCAGGGCCGGCAGATTCTTGTGCGGCTTGGGGCTGCCCACGAAAAGCAGATAGCGCTCCGGCAAGCCCCGGTCGGCGCGGAAGGCCGCCAACGCCGCCGCGCCGC
>JAGOBN010000275.1 GCA_017999235.1 Anaerolineales bacterium
CCTCAATTTACAGATACCCCCACTGAAACGCCCGGCCCGTCGCCCACCCCGACCCCGGTGGCCTACATCGTCCAGGCCGGCGACACGCTTTTCGGCATTGCGGCGCAGTTCCAGGTGGACGTCGAAGCCATCAAGATTTTCAACAACCTGACCGGCGACGGGCTATCGGTGGGCCAAACGCTCACCATCCCGCAAGGTCAGGAAGTCTCCACCCCCACCCCCACGCCGTTGCCGACCGGCTTGCCGCGCGGCGCCCGCATCCAGTATCAAGTGCTGTTGGGCGACACCCTGGAAATCATCGCGGCCAAATTCAGCAGCACACCGGAAGACATCGCCAAACTGAACCGGCGCAACAACGCGGATCTGACCAACGCCGATCTGCGGGCCGGCGAGATCCTGATCGTGCGCATCAATCTGGTGACGCCCACGTTGACGCCGGTGGCCAGCCGCACGCCCACGCCTTAGCGGACCTTGAGGCGATGACCGATCTGGACCAAACGACCTTCGCGGCCGAGGTCCAGGCCGCCGGCCCGGACCTGGACCCGGTGCGCGCTAATCTGCTGCTGGCGCGCGAGATCGCCTACGCCGGGCTGCGGCTGGCGGACAGCCTGGCGCGTCTGAACGCGGTGACGGCGCAGGCCCGCGCCGCCGTGCCGGCCGAGGCGCCCCCGTTGGAGCGGGCGGCTCGGCTGACGCGTTTCCTGTCCGACCAGGCGGGGTATCACGGCAACTATGCCGCCTACACCGATCCGCGCAATTCGTTTTTGAACGAGGTCCTGGAGCGCCGGCTGGGCCTGCCCATCAGCCTGTCCGTGCTGTTCGTGGCGGTGGCGCGCGGTCTGGGGCTGGCCGCCTTTGGCGTGGGCCTGCCCGGGCATTTCATCGCCGGCGTCACCGCCGCCGGCCAACAGTTCTGGGTGGATCTCTACGGGGGCGCGGCGGACCTGCAGCCCGCGGACTGCCTGCGGCTGGTCCGGCAGGCCACCGGCTTTCGAGGCGAGTTTGATCCGCGCTGGCTCACCCCCACCCCCGGCGACGAGACCGTGGCCCGGATGCTCAACAACTTACGCAACAGCTACACCACCCGGGAAGACTGGCCGCACGCCATCCGGGTGTTGGACCGGCTGGTGGAATTGCAGCCGGAGCACGCCCCGCACCGCCGGGATTTGGGGATGCTGCACTTCAAGGCCGGCGCTTACCAGCAGGCCAGCCAGCATCTGGGCGATTACCTGGCCCTGGCCCCGGGGGCCCCGGACGCGGCCACCGTCCGCCAGAGCCGGCGCCTGCTCCTCAACGAAATCGCCCGGTTAAATTAGCGCCTCAATCCAGCGGGCTCCGCACGCTCAAGCCGCCGCGATTCAGGACGTGCGTGTAGATCATGGTGGTCTTGACATCCGAATGGCCCAGCAACTCCTGCACGGTCCGGATGTCATAGCCCGCCATCAGCAAGTGCGTGGCGAAGGAATGCCGGAAGGTATGGCAGGAGACGGGCTTGTCCACGCCGGCCTGGCGGGCGGCGGCGCGCACCGCCTTCTGCAGGCTGCTTTCATGCGCATGGTGCCGGCGGCGCTGGCCGGAGCGCGGATCCACCGAGAGCTGCTCGGCCGGGAAGACGTACTGCCAGCCCCACTCCCGGCCGGCGTTGGGATACTTGCGCTCCAGCGCGTACGGCAGATAGACCGCCGCCTGGCCGGCGGCCGCATCCGCCTGGTACACCGCCCGCACGCCCTCCAGATGCGCGCGCAGCGGCGCTTCCAGCGCGTCCGGCAGCATCGTCACCCGGTCCTTCATCCCCTTGCCGTCCCGCACCACAATCTGGTGCTGGCCGAAATCCAAATCCTTCACCCGCAGGCGCAGGCTCTCCATCAGCCGCAGGCCGCTGCCATACAACAGTTGTCCCAGCAGTTGATGGACGCCGGCCAGACAGCCCAGCACGGCCCGCACCTCCGCCTTGGAAAGCACGACCGGCAGACGCTGAGGGCGTTTGGCGCGCACCGGCGCAATCCCCTCGCCCAGTTCGATCAGCAGGACCTCGCGGAACAGAAAGACCAGCGCGTTGAGCGCTTGGTTCTGGGTGGACGCCGACACCTGCTCGTCCACCGCCAGGGCGGTCAAAAAGCGGTTGATCTCCGGCACCCCCAGAGTCTGCGGCGGCCGCACGCTGTAAAACAAGAGAAAGCGCCGCGCCCAATCCGCATACGCGTCCTCGGTCCGCCGCGAATAATGCTTGGTCCGGATCCGCAGGCGGAGCGCCGTGAGGATCTCGTTGAGATTCATGCTGACGTTTGGCGTTGACATGGCTGCTTTGGTTCCAAAGGAGCGCTGACGCGTCGGCGTCAGCCGGAGGCGCAGGCCGAGGTTTTGATCGCCGCGAAGGCCCCCCTGCTCATCCGCGCCGGCTTTTCACCTTGACCTGTGCGCTCCGGCTGAAGCTTCACCGCCGCTGGGCCGCCCCCTGACCGCCCAGGCCGCTCATGCCGGGCATTGTAAGGAAGCCGCGCGCGAAAAGTGAGCGGGGAACAGATGGGGATTGCGTTGGCGCCGGCGTTCTGTTTGAGCGCGGTGATTCGGGTCTAGAATACTGGCACCCGAAGCCATCCAGCCAGTTGAGGAGGCCAATGATGCGATCCGCCGTCTTGCTCCTGCTGAGTGCGATCGTCTTAAGCGGCTGCCAAGCCACGCCCCCGGCCGCCGCGACACCGGCGGCCACCGCCGCCCCGGCCCCCACGCTGGCCGCGCCCCCCACCGCCACTGCGCTGGCCGAGGGCCTGAGCACGCGCCTCGGCACGCCCGACCCTTCCCCCGCCTGCCCCGACCACTATCCCTGGTTCTTTGAAAACCGCGCCCGCGAGTGCGCGGCCACGCTGCTCAACACCTGGGCGGTGCTGCAGCCGTTTGAGGGCGGCGTGATGGTCTGGCTGCAAGAGGGCGGCCGCACCTTGATCCTGGTGGACGATGGCTCGCCGTTCAAGCCGTATTACACGGTGACGGACCCCGGCAGCGCCGACCTGCCCGGCCCGGACCCCAACCTGGTGCCGCCGGCCGGCCGCTATCAGCCCGTGCTCGGTTTTGCGCGGTTTTGGAACGGCCTGGCGCCGGACTCGGCCTGGGTGCGCGAGCAGTTGGGCTGGGCCATCGCGCCCGAGGCCGGCTACTCGGCCTTCTGGCAGTGCAACACCGCCGCCGGCGACGCGGCGCGCTGTTACCTGACCGGCCCGCGCGATGAAATCCTCGTCTTCGCGCGCGGCGCCGCGGCGTATTGGACGTACTGGCAGGGGCCGGCGCGCTGAGCCCCGCGCATGCTCTACCTGCACAACGCGCGCCTGCTCGCCCCCGAGCCGACCAGCGCGGACGGGGCCGTCCTGATTGACGGCGCGCGCGTGGCGGCCGTGGGGCCGGCCGCCCACCTCCCGCCGCCAGCCGACGCGCGCGTGTTGGACGCCGGCGGCGCGTGGCTGATGCCGGGCTTTATCGACTTGCAGTTCAACGGCGGCTTTGGCGATGATTTCACCTCCGCGCCGGAAACGATCTGGCGCGTGGCGGCGCGCCTGCCCGAGCACGGCGTCACCGCCTTCCTGCCCACCCTCGTGACCGCGCCCCTGAGCGTAAGCACCAGCGCTCTAGCGGTGTGGCGGGCCGGCCCGCCGGCGGGCTGGCGCGGAGCCGCCCCGCTGGGTTTACACCTCGAAGGACCGTTCCTCAATCCGGAACAGCGCGGCGCCCACCATCCCCGTGATCTGCGCCCGCCCGAGCTGGCGGCCGTGGCCGATTGGTCGCCGGCGGCGGGGGTGCGGCTGGTGACCCTGGCCCCGGAGCTGCCCGGCGCGCTGGCCGTGATCCGCGCGCTGGCCGAGCGCGGCGTGCTGGTGAGCATGGGCCACACCCTGGCCACCTACGCCGAGGCCCGGGAGGCGTTGGCGGCCGGCGTGCGCTACGCCACGCACATCTTTAACGCGATGCGGCCGCTCCACCACCGCGAGCCGGGCCTGCTGGGGGCGCTGCTGACGCAGCCGGTGACCGTTGGCGTGATCGCCGACGGCGTCCACGCGCATCCCGCCATCGTGGACTTGCTCTGGCGCGCGAAAGGCGCGCTGGGCGTGAACCTGGTGACGGATGCGATGGGGGCGCTGGGGATGCCGCCGGGCCGCTACCGGCTGGCCGGCCTCGCGGTGCAGGTGGACGACACCACGGCGCGGCTGAGCGACGGCCGGCTGGCGGGCAGTCTCTTAAGTCTGGACGCGGCCGTGCGGAATCTAATGGCCTATACGGGTTGTTCGCTGGCGGAAGCGGTGGGCACCGTCACCCAGGTGCCGGCGCGGCTGCTCGGCTGGGAGCACGAGCGCGGCCGGGTGGCGCCCGGTTACATCGCGGACCTAACGCTGCTCACCCCGGACCTGCGGGTGGCGGCCACGCTTACCGCCGGCCAGGTGGCCTACGCCGCCCTGCCCGGCTGGCAAGGATGAGAGCATGGGATTGCGTGAGGAAATCGGGGAGCAACCGGATGTGCTGCGCGGTTGGCTGGAAACGCAATGGGGCGTTCTGCAGAACGCGGCCGACGCCATCCGCGCGCGCCAGGTACGCTTTGTGATGCTGGCCGCGCGCGGCACCTCCGACCATGCCGGCGTCTACGCGCAATACGTGTGGGGCGCCCGCAATCGGCTGCCGGTGGCGCTGGCGGCGCCGTCGTTGTTCTCGCTGTATGAGGCCGCGCCGCGGCTGACGGATGCGCTGGTGGTAGGGTTGTCGCAGTCCGGCCAATCGCCGGACGTGGTGGAGGTGCTGGCCGAGGGCCGCCGCCAGGGCGCGCTGACCCTGGCGATCACCAATGATCCGGCCTCGCCGCTCGCCCAGCACGCGGACCACACGCTGGAGCTGCAGGCCGGCCCGGAGCGGGCCGTGGCCGCCACCAAAACGTACACGGCGGAAGTGCTGTGCCTGGCCGCGCTCTCGGCGGCCTTGCGCGGCGACCCCGCCGACCGGGAGGCCTTGCGCCAAGCGCCTGAGCTAGTCCGGCAGGCCCTGGCGCTGGAGGCCCAAGTGGCGGCGCTGGCCCTCCGGCACCACGCCATGACCCAGACCATCGTTCTAGGACGCGGCTTCAACTACGGCAACGCGCAGGAGTGGGCGCTTAAGCTCAAGGAGTTAACTTACGTTCTGGCTGACCCCTACTCGACGGCCGATTTCCAGCATGGGCCGATCGCCATCGTGGAGCCGGGTTTCCCGGTGCTGGTGCTGGCGCCGGCCGGCGCCGCCCTGCCCGATCTCCACCAGCTCTTGCGCCGGCTGCGCGCCGACTACCGCGCCGATCTGCTGGTTATATCGGACGACGAAGCCGCCCTGGCCTGGGGCAACGCCGGCGCGCTGCGCCTACCCGGCGGCCTGCCGGAATGGCTGACCCCCCTGGTCAGCATCATCCCGGCCCAGCTGTTCTGTTATCACCTGGCGCTCGCCAAAGGTCTGGATGTGGAAGCGCCGCGCCATCTCCGCAAAGTGACGCTGACGCGCTGAGCCCTCCGGCCGCTTACAGGCTGAGGATAAAATCCTCGTCCGGCAGCCAGCCCAGGTCTTTGGCCGGCTGGGCGTTGACGCGGGTGGTCACCGGCTGAGGCGCCTCGTCACCCGTGCCGGCGGGCTCCCCGGCGGCTGGGGCGCGGCTGAGGCGTTCGCGCGCCGCGCGTTCACTAGGCAACGCAGTCGGGCGGTCACCGCTGGCCAGCATGGCCTCGCGTTCGACGCGCAGATCGGTCAGCACCGTCAGCAGTTCCGCCCACGGCTCGGCGCCCACCTGGCCAAACCACTCCCGCAGGCGCTCCTCGTACTGGATCAGCTGATCCAGCTCCCACTCAATGCGGAACACCACCGCGGCGCGTAACGCTTCCGCCTCGGTGCGATAGTGGTGCGTATAGAACACGGTCTGCGTGCGGTTGCCGAACTCGTCCGTGTTCGTGACGCCGAAGAACTCGCCCTTCCAGTTGCCGCCGAACCCGGGCTTGG
>JAGOBN010000276.1 GCA_017999235.1 Anaerolineales bacterium
GATTTTTAGTTGCGGGCACACCGCGAGCAAATCCGCCGCCAGCTGGGCGCCGGCCGCGATCAGGTGCTCACAGTTGTCGAGAATGAGCAGCACGCGCTTGGCGCGCAGGTAATCAATGATCTGCGCTTGGGGCCGGCGGCCCGGCTGTTCGCGCAGTTCTAGGATCGTCAACAGCGCGGACGGGATCATGGCCGGGTCCGTTAAGGGGGCGAGTTCCACCAGCCACACGCCATCAGGGTACTCGGGCAGGACCGCGGCGGCGGCCTGCAGCGAGAGCCGGGTCTTGCCGGTGCCGCCCGAGCCGGTCAGCGTTAAGAGATGGGCCGATGCCAGGCGCTGTTTGATCTCGGCCATCTCTGGCTCGCGGCCGATGAAACTGGTAACGGGCGTGGGGAGGTTGTTGGGGGTCGTGACCCGGGTGGCCAGCGGCGGGAAGTCCGCGGGCAAATCCGGCGCGACGAGCTGGAAGAGGTGCTCCAGCTGCGCCAGGCCCTTCATGCGGTGCTCGGCCAGGTCGCGCACGCTCACTTCGCCGGGCAGATCGCCGCGTGTGAGTTGCGCGGTCTCGGCCGAGAGCAAGACCTGGCCGCCGTGCGCCGCGCCCATGATCCGTGCGACGCGGTTGAGGGTGTGCGTGGTGGTGTAATCGGTCTCAGCCGGGAGCGCCGGCCCGGTGTGCAGGCCCATCCGCACGCGGATCGGCTGGCTTGTGGGCCAGGCTTCGGCGGCCAGCGCCCGTTGCGCCGCGAGGGCCGCCAAGACGGCGGAGGCCGGCAGCGGGAACGCCGCCTGCACGGCGTCGCCGATGTGCTTGTAGAGGACGCCGGCGTGCCCGGCGATGGCCGTCTTGAAAATCGCGTCATGCCGCGCCAGCGCGGCGCGCATCGCCTCGGGCTCGCGCTCCCACAATGAAGCGCTGCCTTCGATGTCCGTGAACAGAAACGTGACCGTGCCGGCGGGAAGAGGAGAGGTCGTCATTGAAAACGCTCAAAATCGCCGGCGGTTGGGTTTTTGAGTTGTGATGGCCCCGCTTTGCCTGAAGCTGAGCAGTAGCTTATAGTATTCGGAGCGAGTGTGTCAAGTTTTGCGCCGGCGCATATGCAACCGGCAGCCAACGGGCAATTTCCTTTTTAGTCGGCCAGGCCGGCTGCATCCGCGGCGGCCGCCACGGGCACGTCCTGCCCGAGCGCAATCCCCTTGAGCACGCATGACCCGGTCAATGCGCTCCGTCTCGGGCAAGGCGCCCTGCCCCAAGCGCGGCTGCAGCGGCGCCCGCTGGGCGAAATCCACGATCAGCGCACCTGCTGGAAGCCTTCCAGCCGCGCCACCCGCATACATTCGTCCAGCAGAAGGTCGGTGGTCTCTAGTTCATCACTGGCCACCAGCCACAGTCGCCACAGCTGGTCGCGCAGCCGGAACCAGACGGCCTCAGCTGCCGGCAGGCGGCGCGGGGCCACGACCAGTTGCCCAGCCGGCAGTTTATTGCCATCGGAAGGGCGGTCGTTAGGCTCGGTCTGTTGAGAACCCGCCCCGGTGAAACAGAAATGGAACAATTGGCGCGGCCAGGTGGTCGTCACCTGTCGCAACGAACTGGATGCGGCGCGGTCAACGGCCGGCCGCAGGAGACGGGGCGGCTCTATGACCTGATGAAACGGGTGTAATGCGCCGACCGGACCGGCCACTCCCGCGTCTCGGATACTGGTCTCGGCAATCCAGCTCAGAGCTCGACGAGGTGGTTTCGAGGAGAAAACCGACTGACAGGCCGCTATGCGGGAACCATCCGACACCGCCGGCCGCAATGAAGTGCCAGCCACTATTTACTGACCAGGACGACTCCCATGACTGATCCCCCATAAGCAGCGCTCCACTGGCGTCGGCCATCCGCCGGCTGGTGCGACCCGCTTCGGCCCTTTAAACTACAAAGCGAGCCGGAAATCTTCCGGCCTGCTCTGTATGTGATTGTCATGCGCCCGAATGGGATAAGTCTCACGACGTACACACAAAACCACGGATCGGAAAGGCCCGCCGGCGCTAAATCAGCGCGGCAAGAGTGTGGTCAGCCCCAGGCGATGTGCGGGACAAGTCGAATACAAGCAAAAGTGCCGCGAAATGCGGCGGTTTGAATAGTAGCCGGGGTTGGATTCAAACCAACCGCGTGACATCCGGGTTGTGAACTAGCCCCGTGTTTCGGGCATTCTAGGCTCATCGGGCGGCGCTTCTGCCTCAACTGACAGCGGTGTGGGTAAGCCGGTTTTACATTACCTTCAGCCATCAAAGACCTGAGGAGCGACCGGTTGGCCAGCATGGCCGTGGATGCTGCGGCGCTCAAACACCGTATCGTCCACTTCAGCCGCTTCAGAACGCCGCCCTAGTTCAAACAGGCTGCCAGGGTCAATATTCCCGGTAATCATCACCAAATATCACCGCAAACACGGCGGCTTTCCATGATGAACATCACTGGGTTCCGCTATCGAGTTGATATACCGTGTTTGAAGGGGACGCAATTACCCGGATAAAGCGACGATCATGTCCCTGTCCCGGTCATCTTCCTGTGAGTTATCAACCCTGGTTAGCCGGCCAAGAGCCAGCCGGCGGGTAGGTGCCGGCTGGCTCTTGGCCGTGCTCATCTGTGTTGGCGCGCATGCCGTGGTGGATGGGCTCGACTGGGGCGGTCGAACCATGCCAGCTGCCAGCCAGCCCGGCCTAGCGGTCGTGGGGGATAACGCGGCCATGGACGACCGGGCAATCTTACTCCATCCGACGCGCGCCAACGCGTGGGCGACGCCGATTCAGATGGCTCAGCGCAACCCGGTGCTGGCCTTCACCTCGGTCGTCATCCCCCCTTTAACCCCGCCACCTCCCGCAGCCTGAAATACAGCCGCTTGTTAGCGGGACCGATCCACGTGTCACGCGGATTGGGCCGCGGCTGCGCATCGAGGCGATTCCAACCCAACGAGTTGACCGCTGCCAGTGGCGGCCGACTCGGCCCGCCCAAGAGGTTTCCCATGCGTTTTGATGACCGTCTCCTGCAGGGTCTGACCGACCAGGAGGCGCGCGAGTGCCTGGCCCAGGAGGGTTTCAATGAGCTGCCGGCCGCGCACAAACGCACGCCCTGGCGCATGTTGTGGGATGTGGTGCGTGAACCGATGTTCCTGCTCTTGATTGCGTGCGGCGCGCTGTATTTGATCCTGGGTGAGGTGCAGGAGGCCCTGCTGCTGCTGGGTTTCGTCGTCGTCATTGGGATCACGTTTTATCAAGAGCAGAAGACCGAGCGCGCCCTGGAAGCTCTGCGCGATCTCGCCAGCCCGCGCGCCTTGGTTATCCGGGATGGGCAACAGCAGCGCGTCGCCGGCCGGGAAGTGGTCCGGGATGACCTGGTGCTGATCGCCGAGGGCGACCGCGTGCCGGCCGACGGCGCGCTGTTATCCGCCACCAATCTGAGCAGTGCTGGTGCGCAAGCGGGCCGGCAACGGGCAAGCCGAATTGGCGCGGCCAGGCGGCGATGATCTGCCCTTCGTCTATTCCGGCCCTCTGGTGGTTAAGGGCCAAGGCATCGCCCAGGTCCGGGCCACCGGCCCGCGCACCGAGATGGGCAAGATCGGCAAGGCGCTCCAAGTCTTGCAGACGGAAGACACCAACCTGCAGCGCGAGATGGGCCGCGTGGTTCGGACCTTTGCCATGCTAGGACTGGGGCTGTGCGCGTTAGTGGTGGTGATCTTTGGGATGACCCGCGGCGATTGGCTGAACGGCCTGCTGGCCGGCATCACTCTGGCCATGGCCACCCTGCCCGAAGAATTTCCGGTGGTGCTGACGATCTTTCTGGCGCTCGGCGCGTGGCGCATGTCCCAAAAGCAGGTGCTGACGCGCCGGGTGTCGGCGGTGGAAATGCTGGGCGCGGCTACCGCGCTGTGTGTCGACAAGACCGGGTCCCTGACGCTCAACCGCATGACCGCAGCCAAAATCGCGGTCGGCGATGAACTCCACGATGTGGCCGGCCAGGCGCTGACGTTGCCGGACGATCTGCACACGATCGTGGAATACAGCCTGTTGGCCAGCCCGGCTGATCCCTTCGACCCGATGGAGAAAGCGATGCGTGACCTAGGGGCGCGCACGCTGGCGGCCACCGAGCACCTGCACGCGGAGTGGACGCTGCAGCGCGAGTACCCGCCCACCTCCGAACTCCTCGCGATGTCCCACGGCTGGCGCTCCCCGAATGGGCAAGACTATGTCATCGCGCTAAGGGCGCGCCGGAAGCCATCGCCGACTTGTGCCACCTGGACGCCGGCCGGCGCCAGGCGCTGAGCGCTCCGATGGACCGGATGGCCGGCCATGGCCTGCGCGTGATCGGCGTGGCCAAAGCCAGTTTCCAGCCGCCCGAGTTGCCCGGACAGCCGCATGAGTTTGACTTTGAGTTTCTGGGCTTGCTCGGCCTGGCCGACCGGGTGCGGCCGGGCGTGGCCGAGGCCGTGCGGGACTGCTACGCGGCCGGCGTGCGCGTCATCATGATCACGGGCGACTACCCTGGCACCGCCCGCAGCATCGCTGAGCAGATCGGCCTGCGGCCGGCCGATCAGATCATCACCGGCCCGGAACGGGAGGCCATGGGCGAGACCGAGTTGCGCGAACGGATCAAGACGACGGCGATCTTCGCCCGAGCGGTACCCGAGCACAAACTCCGGTTGGTCAATGCGCTCAAGGCCAACGGCGAGGTGGTGGCGATGACGGGCGACGGCGTCAACGACGCGCCGGCGCTCAAGGCCGCGCATATCGGCATCGCCATGGGCGGGCGCGGCACCGATGTGGCGCGCGAAGCGGCCGCCCTGGTGTTGTTGGACGACAACTGCGCGTCCATCGTCCAGGCCGTGTACATGGGCCGGCGCATCTTCGACAACCTCAAGAAAGCGTTAGCCTTCATCTTTGCCGTGCATATCCCGATCGCGGGGCTGTCGCTGATCGCGGGGCTGTTCAAATGGCCCCTCGCGCTCCTGCCCATTCACGTCGTCTTTCTGGAGTTGATTATTGACCCGGCCTGCACGCTGGTGTTTGAGATGGAGGCGGAAGAAGCGGATCTGATGCAGCGGCGGCCACGCCCGCTCAGCGAGCCGTTGTTTGAGCCGGCCCTGCTGCTGACGGGCCTAGTCCAGGGTCTGGGCGTTTTGGCCGCGGTCGCCGGGATCTACGGCTGGGTGCTTGCGCAATGACTCCATCCATCAGGTTGGCGCAGGTCTCTCCCGATTACTTGGCACGGCGTTGACGCGGCAACCGGCAGCCGTGCGCCACTCAGAAAGGAGTTTGGTCGAATGTCACTCCGACAACTCGCAGCCAAGATTCAGCAATGCAGCGAAGAGGCCTGGTATCACGGCAACATGGCCCCCCTCGATGAGCTTTACGCCGCCGACTATGTCGGGCATCGGCCCCTTTTCCCGGATTTCATCGGGCTGACGGCGACCAAAGAATCCATTGCGGGGACCCGGTTGGCGTACACCGATATCCAGGCTATTTACAGCGACTGGGTGTTGACCGAGGAGATGGTGGTCTACCGCTATAACATGCGCATGAAGCATACGGGCATGTCGCCGTCGCTGCCCATACCGCCCACCGGCAAGGTAGTGACCTTGCAGGGCTGTGTCATGGTCCGCCTCAAGAATGGCCAAGTCGTTGAGGAGTGGGAATACTCCGACTACCTGGGTTTCTTGCAGCAGCTGGGCCTGGTGCCGGCCTTGGCGTAAAGACACCCTGAGACACCGCTCTGCCGGCCGAGGTCAGACGCGAGGCCGCCCCGAGTTGCCGCCGGTTGAACCCAAGCTCGGCCGGCAGAGCGCCAGTTTGTAGCCCTGGTGCGTCTCTGGGGCGATTGGCTATCAGCCGGCGCCCCGAAAGGAGGGGAGCGATGCCCAATCTGATTGGGCGGACAATCGGCCCATATCGTGTCTTGGAGCAGATTGGCGTCGGGGGGATGGCGACCGTCTACAAGGCCTACCAACTCA
>JAGOBN010000277.1 GCA_017999235.1 Anaerolineales bacterium
ACTCCACACGAAAACGCCGGCCATAACCACGCAGCCGGCCACACCGCCGAGCAGCCCGCCGGCCTGGAGCAACTGAAACGCTTTTACCCATTGACCCACCAGAGCATTCTGAACAAACAGGCGATATCCCTCCACCAGACTCGCCCAGGAAAAGGAGATCGCATTTTCTTCCGCATAAGCGCCGGCGGTGGGGAACAGCCACCGGCTCAGCCCGAAGTAAAGGACCGGCCACAACAGGTAATCCACATGGGTCAACATATACCGGGTGATCAGCGCGGGCAACCGGCTGCCCTGGACGCGGCCGAACCAGACCAGTTGGATAAGCAAAAACGCCAGATACCACACAAGCAAAGACGATGTCCCAAACGCCAAAAAGAAGCCCCCCAGGGCCAGCAACCGTTGACTCCAGTGCTGGATGCCGGCCGCCCGCTCGGCACGCAAAGCGAGCAGCGCAGCCAGCAGAAACACACTGTACGTGATCAAGTACTTGGTGGTGTTAATCTCAATGGCGACTTGGTAAGCAGGATAGACCAGGCTCAACAGAGCCACAAAGAGGCGGTCCGTCGGCTCCCATAATTCCACCTCGGTCGCCACGGCATACACCAGGATCGCCGCCAGGGTCAGCGCGCCAAAAGCAGCCAGCCGGAAACCAAAAATCACGCCGGGCCAGGCGCCCAGCGCCCATCTCAGAAAGAATGGGAACGGGACGCCGCCCGCTTCGGTGCTCCAGGCGATCAGCGTGGGCCAGGCGTTCGCCTGGCGCAAGTGATAGACCAGCCACCCATCCCAGTAAATGCCATCATTCAGCAGCAACAATCCATGACTCAGACAGGCGCCGGCCACGATGATGCTATAGGGCGTCGTCAGCGCTTTCACAAGTCCAGCCCTCATACTAATCCGCTCCGACGCCCCCGCTGGAAACGCGTCATCACCCGCCGGCCCCGCTACTTCCAAGCCGATGTCAAACGTGGCGCCGGCTGGATCTCACTCGGCGGCCTCCGAAACGGACTGAGTTCCGCATGCAGGGTGTGGTAATGCTGCAAAGTCTGATACACAGCCTCCACCCTGGCCGGCAAGCGCACAGTCCCAGGGGCCACATGGTGCCGGAGACCATGATCGAGGACTCGCTCAAGCGTGGCCAGCGCCTCTTCGCGGCGATAGTCGCGTTTCATAAAGCGAAAGAGCCGCTGCACCTCCGCTTCCCGGTGCTCGCTGGCAAAAAAACGCTCATAGTGGACGATCACCAACGGCATCCCCTCCGCCTGGCTGAAGAAATCCAGCACCCGCTGACGCCAAAACAAGTAACCCGCCCAAATCGGCAAGCCATAGGCCCGGTTGAGCGACTGGGCCACTTCGGCTGGGTGACGAAAAGAATACAGCACACTGGCAACAGGCACGTGCTGAGCCCAGGCGCTGATGGTCGATGAGAAACGCGCGTCGTTCAGCACGCTGCCCGAGTATTTGTGGGCTAGCCGCTTTATCCGGTCGGCCTGCTCAGCCTGCTGGGCCCGCGCGGCAATGCGCCCAGGATCAACCAAAAAATACTGGATCTTGGCCAGTTTCATGCGCCACCGCGCCAGGTATCCCAGTCGGCGGCCTTCGATCTCGTCCACCCAGTTTTCCGGCGTCACCCAGTCTCCCAGCAACAACTGGATGTTTGTTTGGAGCACTTCTTTGTTTTCGAAATAACCCCGCGCATTACGATGATCGGCGCCCAACAATAAATCGCGAGGTCCAAGGTCAAAACCGAGTTCCAACAGCAGATTAGCGGTAAAAGACGTCCCGCTTCGATTGACTCCCGTGAGGATTGCTAATCCCGGCTCCCGGTTGGAGGCCACCGCGCTTACAGATTCATTGTTGGACATGAGAAGTTACCTTATCGCCCGCGCCCGGCGCGGTTAGCCATGCGCCTCGGTTCAAGGCATAGATCAGCCCGCCCGGCAAACGCAACAACAGGAGCCACCACCGTACTAACAAGATGATGGTCGCCCCGGAAAAAGTGCCTAATCGAGTTAAGACCGCCGCCCCGAGCATTTCTGACACCCCGAGGCCGCCCGGCGATATGGGCAAGCTGTTGGCGATGACCACCAGCGGCACCGTGACCACAGCGTTGCGCCAATCGAGATCCAACTGGAGCGTTTGACTCGCCACGAGATAAGTGGCGGCTAAGAAGCCATGACCCACCAGCGACAATCCCAGTACAATCGGCAACAGCCCGGGAGCAGCCGAATAAGCCACAAACACGGTTTCTAAGGCTCGGCCCCAGCCTGGCGGCAGCCAGCGCCATAGCCAAGCCCGGAAAGGGGGCCAGGCCAGCCCGAAGCCAGCCCCCGTTGCCGCCAACAGGCTCAGTCCTAACAGTGAAGCCAAGCGCATGACAGCCGGTGACAATTCGCCCGTCAGGGGACTGGCGATAATTGGGACTAGACCCAGCCAGAGCAACGCGTACAACCCAAAGACGCGATCAAACAAAACCGTGGAAAGAGCTCCGGCGCCGCCAGCCAAGTCGTCGCGCGCGACATAATACGCCCGAATAAAATCGCTGCCAATCGCGCCTGGTGAAACCACTGCAAAGAACTGGCCCACCCAAGCCAACTGGACAACTTGCCAGAACCGAGCGGGAACATGCTGGGCTCGCAGCAACCACCACCAGCGCACGGTCTGCAATAGAAGCACAAGCAGCCCAAGGCCCAGCCCCACGGGGTGAAACAGGACCAGTGGACGTGCCAATATGCCCCGCACATCCACCTGCCCGGAAGTTAACAAGAAGGCTACCAGCCCCAGCGCGACCAGTGGTTTAACAAACGGGGAGAGTGAGCGCCACTTGATCACTATTTCTGAACCAACCGTCATCATTCCCACGCAATTTCACATGCGCTTCAGCACCACAGGCCAAGCACGCGTGTGACCTAAGCCAACAATCTTGACAAAACCGGGCTGTCGGCGCGTTCAACTTCGCGCCCCGCATGGGCATGGCGCCGGAACACGCGCTTAATCCAGCGGCAACTCTTTATTAACTCAAGCGCTGCCGCCTATGGCCGGCCCCACCGACTCGCTGCACCACTAGCGGCCGGCGATATCATGCTGATGCTGTTAAGCGGCTCGTAATGAACCTAGACGGAGCCTGCACCCCTGTGGCTCCATTTCAATCCGTCGGTGTATAGGCGGGTAGAGTCTCGCGGCTCTTGGAAAACGTCTCTCTGGTCCGTTCTTGACTTGCGCCCGATCAAACCCTAATGGCCCGCGCGCCTCCGCAATCCCAAGCGGGGGCATGGCAACACCGGCTGGCCCAGCGGCCGCCCTATCTATTCACTGACGTCACGCGGGCAACACCGCGCCACCACTCCCAAACCAGGACTCCCAAGATGCTCAACACAGCGCCAACAGCACCACCGGCAGCCGTAATGGTCAGCCGCTTCGGACTCGTCCGCTCAGTAGGCTCCGAGGCTTGGCTGGCCACCTGCATAATGTTAGCGGTCTCTTGCGCGACGATCTTGGCTTCCTCAAGCTTGCCCGCCAAAGCCAGATACTGCTCCTGAACGAGATCGCGGGCCCGAGTGAGCTCCGATTCCTGCCGCTGGGCCTCAGCCAATTGCCCTTGGGTGGCGAGGAGTTGCGGCTGCAACGTGCCAACTTGTGTCTGCGCGCCTTGTGCGCCGACCTGCAAGGTCTGTATCAAATCATCCACCAATGCTAACTGCTGGGCCACCGTCTTGTCGGAGGCGGCCTGGCCGGGACTCACCTGCAACTGAAGCGGGGTCTCGGGCGAGCTGATCTGCCCGCCCAGGGACCGGGCCGAAAGCATTAATGCCAAGACATCCTCGTTAGAGCCGGCCGGGGCGGCGGGGTCGAGTTTCGCCAGCCGGCCCCGCAGATTCTGCGCGTCCAGAGCCAGCAGACTAAGGGTATGCGCGCGGTTCAAGTAATCGGTGAGGATCGCCTGCTGACTATCCAATTGCGCGGTCAAGATCGCGGCCTGGTTGCTCGCTTGGAACGCCGCCAACGCCTGCTCAGCCAGATCCAAATCAGACTTCATCGTCGCCAACTGGGCTTCATACGTGGCCAGATTGGCAAGATCCTGCCCATAAAGCTGGCCGGCTTGCTGCGCTAAGGTCTGGGCCCAAGTATTGGCAACCCGCGCCGCATGCTCCGGGTGCTGGTCGCGCACCGTGAGCCGCAACAGGGTCGGGTCGGCGGCGGCCGCCACCGTCAACTGGCGGCGAAACTCGGCCAGGGTTTGGACGCTGGCGGGCGCGTCCACCCGCACTTGGTCAAAAACCCGAGTGAGGACCTCATCGGAAAACGCCAGGTCCGGATAGGCTTTCAGGGGCAGGGCAACGTTCTGGCTGGCCCCTTCCAGCCGCAAAGAGTAGCGCGCCTGGGAAACCGAGACCAAGGCAGTGGCTTCGTAGATCTCCGGCAGAATAAAGCTGACCCCGCCGGCCACCAAAGCCCCCAACACCGTTAATCCGATAATCAGCCGCCAACCGCGCAGCACAATTTGAATATAGGCGCGCAAGTCGATTTCATCTTCCATTTACCTGCCTCACTTGCTGCTCACCCGGCGCGGCGGCCGCCGGCCGGCCGGCCACAGGACCGATCTGTTGACTTAGTCACAAAGCGGCCGCCATCATAACCGAGCGTTAACCCATCGTCAAACGCCCATAAGGCCACACTGGGCGCGGACGATTGGGCGGTATGACTCCGCCGGAGAAACTGGGCCGGGCGGCGGCGTTGCCTCAGGGGATAAAGATAACGCCGCGCTCCTGCAGGCGGCGCTTGATCTGCAGCGCGGCCAGTTCGGGCGTCGTCAATTCGGGCAGCAACAGGTCACAGACCAGGTCGGTGGTCACCGTCTCACCCACCCAGACGACATCGATCTGCCGGCGGTCAACCACCGTCTTAATGATCTCAAAGTCGAACTGGGTCAACTCAATGGCGGAGACAATTAAGATGACGCCGGCGTCCAGCAAAATGTGCGCCACCTCCCCCAAGCGCCGGATGTGCTCGGCTCGGGCCGTTTCGCGGTCCTGCGTCTGCAAGTCGGCGTCCACGCCATACAGCACGCTCCCCAAGGCCAGGTAATACACGACCTTACCGCTGTCAAACAGCCGCGCTTCCAGCGCCCGCGCGATCTCTTTGCGCGGGGCGGCGCGGGGACCCGTCACCAACACAAGCGTCGCGCGCTGGTTGTAGCGCTCGGCCCGCGCCTCGGTGGGGATGGCGCTTTTCTCCCACTTCAGGTTACGCAAAAAAACGGCGTCACGCACCCAGCCCCGCGTGTCCGGCAGGGCTTCCAGCACGATCCCGCCGCCCGTGATTTCGTAATCTACGACCAGCACGAAACGGCCGGCGCCGGCCAGTTGGCCGGCCACGTCAAAAGCCAGGGGCTGCTGCAGGGTCAGCACGGCTTCGGCCACTTCGTGCCGGCCGACCGCCACCGCCCCCAGGCCGGCGGCGGCAGCCTGCCCTGCTTGGCCGGCGTCCAGAACGCGGGTAAACGTCTCCACTTGGGCGCGCACCCGGGCGGTGCCCAGTTTGAGCCAGAACGCCTGCCGCGGCCGCAAAGGCTCGCGCCCCAGCCACAGCAAGCTGACGCGCAGGCGCGAACTGACCTGGGGCGGCGGCTCGTCAGCGCGGGCCGCCACCTCTCCCCGCTGAACGTAAATTTGCTCGCTCAGCGTGAATCCAACTGACCGGCCGGCGCCGACCGCCGCCGGCGCGGGGGCGTTGAACGTCTCCAGGGTCTGGATCACGCTGCGTTTGCCAGACGGGTAGAAGATCACCGGGTCATTCGGCCGCAGACTGCCGCTGGTGATTTGGCCGGCCACGATCCGGCGCGCGTCGCCCAGCGCCGTAAACCGGTAAACATCCTGCACCGCCATGCGGAAGGGCTGGTCCGTGGCCGGCGGCTCCTTGGCCAGCGCATCCAGCGCGCCCAAGACGGTTGGGCCAGTGTGCCACGGCATGTGGGGGCTGAG
>JAGOBN010000278.1 GCA_017999235.1 Anaerolineales bacterium
CGCGATGGGCGGCCCGATGCTGAAGAACACGGTGCTGCTCAGGGCGGCCGCCCAGCCGGTCCAGGCCGCTCGCGCCGCCGCGGCCTGGGCCGGCTGAGGGGTGAGGGTTTGGTCGGACATGGCTTATTCACGCTGCGGCGGCGCGGCCGGGGCGCTCGGCTGCGCCGGCGCGTGCCGCACCAAAACCAGTAGCACCACCACCGCCGCCAAGCTCAGGCCGATGGAGATGAACATCATCATCCGGAAGCCGTCCACAAAGGCCAGCCGGATGGCGTGGTCTACGGCGGCGGTCAGGTCCGGGCTGAGGTTGGCCGGCGGGCGGGCCGCGCCAATCTGGCGGGCCTGGGCCATCAGTTCGACGCGCGCTTCCGCCGAAAGCGGCAAGGCGGCGGTGTGGGTGGCCAGCCCGCTCTGAAAGGCGTTGAGCAGGACGGCGCCAAACACGGCCACCGCCAGCATCTGGCCGACGCGCGTGACGGCGGTGTTGACGCCGGAGGCCAGCCCGGAGAAGCGGCTGTCCAGGGCGCTGATAGCTACGGCGGTGAGCGGGACCACCATCAAGCCCAGGCCTATGCCAAAGACGATCTGCGCGGGGAAGAAGGTGGTCCAGTAGTTGTCGGTCAGGCCGATGGCCGCGAACATCCAGTAGCCGGCGCAGCTGACCAGGATGCCGGCCGCGATCAGCGGCACCGCGCCCACGCGGTCGGTCAGCCGGCCGACCGGCGTGGACATCAGCATCAATAGGACGACGGTCGGGATTTGCATCAGGCCGGCTTCAAAGGCGGTGTAGTGCTGGGCCTGCTGCAAGTTGAGGGTCAGGAAGAAGAACAGGCTGCTCAGGCCGGCGTAGTGGATCAGCGTCACCAGGTTGATGCCCGTGAACGTCCGGTCGCGGAACAGGCCCAGCGGCAGCATCGGGTGGGCGCTACGCGCTTCGATGACCACAAACGCCGCCGTCCCGATCACCCCCAGCCCCAGCGCCGCCAGCACGCCCGGGTGTCCCAGCCCCAGGAGCGGGCCTTCAATCAGGGCGTACAACAGTCCGCCCAGGCCGATCACCAGCGCCCCCACGCCCGGCCAATCCAGGCCGCCTGTGGCCTGCTCATCGCGGCTTTCGGGGACGTAGCGCGCGGCGACCACGTAGGCCACCAGACCCAAGGGGAGATTGATGAAGAACACGGCCCGCCAGGTGACGTTGTCCGTGAGCCACCCGCCCAGCAGCGGGCCGCTCAAGGTGATCAGCGGCGAGAGGGTTCCCCAGATCCCCAGCACCCGCCCGCGCCGTTCCGGGGCCACCAGCGCGTTGACGATGGCGTAGCCGCCGGGGATCAACAGCGCGCCGCCCAGCCCTTGCAGGGCGCGCATGACCACCAGCATCTCCAGCGTGGTGCTGAAGCCGGCGCCCAGCGAGGCCGCCACGAACACGATGAGCCCCAGGTTGAAGATCCGCACCCGCCCGTAGCGGTCGCTCAACATGCCGCCCACCAGCAGCAGCACCACCGCCACCAGGATGTAAATGTCAATGATCCATTGCAGGCCGACGACGTCCGCCTGGAGTTCGCGCTGGATCACCGGCAGCGCCACGTTTAAGGCCGACTGATCCAGGTACACCATCCCGTTGCCAAAGACGGCCACCACCAACACCATGACTTCAATCCATTGCGCCGAACGCGGCTGGGTCATCGGTCACTCTTCCAGATGGGGTAAGCGCCACACGGTCCACGCCAGGCCGGCCGGGATGAGGCCGGCCCGGCCGAGGGTGAAGATCGCCCACGGTAACAGCCAGACGAAGATCTGTTCCAGCCGGCCGGCCAGCAGGCTGGGGCCGAAGACCCCCGCCGCCAGCGGCGGGCCGGCGATCACCAGCAGCAGCAACAGGCCGCTCAAGGCCAGGGCGCCGCCGGCCGCCAGCGCATACGCCAGGCTGACGCCTACTCGCGGCTCCAAGGTGGAGCACGCCAGCCCCAGACAGGCCCCGCTCAGCGCGTTGATCTGCGGCCGGTAGATGAATAACCCGTAGGCGCCGCCCAGGAGCGCGGCGCCGCCCCAGGCCGGCCACGCGGCCGTGAACGGCGAAGACCGGTCGGTGATGAGCATCAGCCCAAAGAGCGGCAGGGCCAGGGCCGTCCCGAGCCAGCGGGCGCGCGCCACCAACCCCGCGCCCTCGCGAGTGAGCGCCGTCAGGGCCGCCAGCTTGCCCAGGACGATCTCGCTGGCGCTGAGCGGTGTGGCCCGCAAGAGCGCCCAGGTTTGGCCGCGGCGTTCGCGCACCACGCCCCAGACGGCTGGCAGCGCCATCAGCCAGCCCAAAGCTTCATCCAGCAACCCGTAGCCCACCAACAGCGGCGGGTAGATCAACAAGGCCGCCGGCAGCAGGCACAAATTGAACAGCGCCAGCCAGGCTAGGCCGTCGCTCAGGCGCCAGCCGCCCCCCAGCCGTCGTTCCCAGTAGCGCAGTTCGGAGCGAAAGATCGGCGAGCGCGGCCACCCCTGCCAGGCGGCCCACCAGCCCGGCCAACGCGCTCGGTCATCGTAGGGCGGGGCGGCCTCGCGCCGAATCACGGTCAGGGGATGGGATGCGCCATCTGGATGGGCGGCGCGGTCCGGGTCAATTCGCCCGGCTGTTCGGTGAGCACGGCGCCGGCCGGCGACAAGAGGCTCGCGGAGATTGTGCCGCCGAAGTGGCCGACGTGCGCGCGCAGGGCCTTCCGCAGGGTCTGACTGGCGCTCACGCCGCGCACCAGGCCAAAGAGCGCCAGGCCCGCCGGGCTCCGGCCAAACACGGCCGCGCCCTCGGCGCGCATCACTTCCAGCGTGGCGCGCGTCTCGGCATCCACGGCCGGCGCGTCCGGGGTCTGCGCCAGGGCAGCGGCGTTAAGCGCGGCCAGGTCCCGCCAGGCGCCGGCAAACGCGGCGAAATCATCCCGCTCCAGCGCCGGGAACAACCGCTCCTGAACCAGCCGGCCGGTCTCGGCGCTCAGGTACGGCGCGGCGCCGCGCACGGCCGCCAGGCGGCGGGCCTCCAGGTCGGCCGGCGTGCCGTCCGGCGTCCGTGGCAGCACCAAGATCACCACCCAATCGTCGTCCTGGTCCGCGTGGGTCACCAGGCCGCGCCGCAAAACGGCCGGCCAAGCGCCGGCCGGAGATTCGGCGTCCACCAGCAGCACACCGCCCTGCGCGGCGCCCCAGGCGGCCGGCGCCTCGTCGGGGGAGAGGCCTAAGGCGAGGGCCAGGCCGGCGGTGTCCGGCGCGGCTTCGCCGGCGGTCCAGGCCAGCGCGCGGGCCGCCGCCAGCCCCAGGGCCGGGTCGGCGCCCAAGCCCATGTGGCTGGGGATCGCCCATTCGATCTGCAGTTCGGTGTGCGCGGCCGCCGGGCGGTGCGCGGCGAAGCGTTCCGCGTAGCGGTGCGCGATGTGCGCGCGCGGCCCCGTAATCGCGAGGCCGGCCGGGTTGGCCTGGGCGCGGAGTTCGATGGGCGGATACTGCAGGCTCGCGCTCACCCAGGCCAGCTTTTCGGAAGCGGGGTCGAGGCGTGCCAGGCCCAGGGGCAGACTGCACGGGGCATTGATCTCGACAAACATTGGTTTCTCTAACCTCACTGCAAGGGCGCGCCGGCCTGAGTGACGATCAACGCTGGGCCTCAAGCTGGCGGCGGGATTTTAGATAAAGACCATCCAGAAGCCACAGTATAATCGCTCTATGTCAGAGATGAGCCGGCAACGCCGCATCTTGATCGGAGTCGGGCTTGGCGGCGGGCTGTGCGCGTGTTGGCTGGTAGGGGTGTTGGGGTGGTGGGTGGCCGAGGCGTATAGCGCGGCGGATTATCCAGGCGCGCTGCCGGTGGCCAACCACAGCCTGTACCGCCTCAGCCCAATGCCGAACCTGCGGCGGGATACGTCTTACCGCTCCACCGACGATTTTCCGCGGCTTTACCACTGGTATTCACGCCGCTTCAGCCTGGGTCCGGAGGCCGGCGCCGCCAGCGCCTGCATCACCATGCAGAAAGCGGACAGCGTGCTCCTGCTGCACCGCGAGACTACCGTGGTGATCTGCGATGCCGGGCTGGACCGCCTGATCTTCGTCACGCGCATCTTCGGCCTGCGCTGGCGCTGACCGCGGCCGGCCCGGCAGCCTCCGCGCCGCGCTTACTGGCTGGTCTTGGTGGCCTTGGTCTCGCGCAGGTCCACCAGCACTTGATCCGGGATGCCGTTCAGCGTCCGCTCTAATTCCTCGCGCGTGCAGTGCCGGACCTTCAGGATCACGTCCCAAAAGCCGGGATGGCGCGGCGAGCGCACGCTTCCCATGGCCATGATGCCCCAGCCCTGGTCGCCGATGGCGCGCACGGTCTTGCGGAATTCGCCCAGGCGGTCCGGCACGCGCACCACGGCCCGCCAGCCGGCGTCGATGGCGCCCAGCAGGTTCTGCAGCTCCACCAATAAATCGGTCTCGGTGATGATGCCGATGACCACGCCGTCTGCCACCACCGGCAGGCCGCTGATCTTGTGCTGGATCATCAGCTCGGCCGCGGCCTCCAGGGTGGCGTCCGGGTGGATGGTGTGCAAATCCGGCCCGGAGATCATCACTTTGCTGACGGTCAGCTCGGACAGGAAGCGGTTGAGTTCCCAGACGTTCAGGCTAGTCAGTTGATCCATGGAAACCGCCAGCCGCCGGGTGGTCACCAGGCCCAGCAGCCGCTTGCCGTCCCCCACCACCGGCAGGTGGCGGATGTGGTTGTCAACCAACAGCTTCTGGGCCTCGGTCACCTTGAGCGCGGGCTCCACCATGATGGGGTGGGAGGTCATATAGTCTTTAACCAGCATGTCAGTCCTCTTTCGGGGCGAGAGCGGCCGGGTGGACCACCGGTTCCAAAGTGCGCAGGGTGTCCAGCGGCACGTGGCAGAAGATGCGATGCCCCGGGCTGACCTCCTGCCAGGGCGGCGTCTGGGTGGTGCAGATCTGGCCGCCGTCCGGCAGCAGTGACCGGCGCGGGCAGCGGGTATGGAAGCGGCAGCCCGCGGGCGGATTGAGCGGGCTGGGGACGCTGCCCTCCAGCCGGATGTGGGTCTGCGCGATGCTGGGGTCCGGGATGGGAACCGCCGCCAGGAGCGACTCGGTGTAGGGATGGTAGGGCGGCCGGTAGATGGCGTCGGCCGGCCCGATCTCCACAATCTGGCCCAGGTACATCACCGCCACGAAGTCCGAGAGGAAGCGCACCACGCTCAGATCGTGCGAGATGAAGATCATGGTGGTGCCCTGGTCGCGCTGGATCTCCATGAGCAGGTTCAGCACCGCGGCCTGGACCGAGACGTCCAGGGCGGAGACGGGCTCATCGCACAGCACCAGGTCCGGCCGGCCGGCGAAGGCGCGGGCGATGCCGACGCGCTGTTTCTCGCCGCCGCTCAACTGGCGCGGCAGCCGGTTGTAGTAATGCTCGTCCAGCTTCACGGCCCGCAGCAGGCGGATGACCTCGGCCCGGATCTGGCCGGCCGGCACCACCTTGAAGCGCCGCAGGGGCCGCTCGATCTGCAGCCCGACGCTGAAGGACGGGTTGAGGGTGGAGTCCGGGTTCTGGAACACCATCTGCAGTTCTTTGATGACGTCCAGGTCGCGCCGGCCCACTTTCCGGCCGATGTCGAAGCCCATGAACTCGGCCTTGCCGCCGGTGGTGGCCTCCAGGCCGATAATGGTCTTGACCAGGGTGCTTTTGCCGCAGCCGGATTCGCCCACCACGCCCAGCGTCAGGCCTTTGGGGACGTTGAAGCTCACGCCGTCCACGGCTTTAACAAACTCGCGCTTGCCCAGGCCGATCAGGCTCAAGGCCGAGCTGTTCGGGTGGCGGTAGTACGTCTGCAGCTGATCGACGTGCAGCAGGGCGTCGCCGGCGCCGGCGTTGGCGGGCGTGAGCATGGCCAGCTCATCCGCCGGCGGCCGCCACTGCTGGGCGTCAATCTC
>JAGOBN010000280.1 GCA_017999235.1 Anaerolineales bacterium
CGGCCGCGGCGTCCGGAAAACTAAGCATCGCGCGCATGGTAACAGAGCCGCGCGGCCGGGGCCATTAAGGTTCCCTCAGATTGCGGCCGGCCGGGCGCGCGGCGCGGGTATACTTCGGTCCGGCCAATATTGTCCCGCTAGCGTGGAGGAGCGTCCATGTCGGAAAGCCCGCGTCGGATTGTGGTCGTCGGCAGCTTGAATATGGATTTGGTGGTGCGCGCGCCGCATCATCCCCAGCCGGGGGAGACGATCCTGGGCGATGAGTTCCGCACCTTTCCGGGCGGCAAGGGCGCCAACCAGGCGGTGGCGGCGGCGCGGCTGGGCGCGCGGGTGTCTCTGGTGGGCCGGGTGGGGCAAGATGATTTTGGGACGGCGCTGCTGGAGACATTGGCGCGGGACGGCGTGGACGCCGCCGCCGTGCGGCGCGACGCGGCGGCCACCGGCGTGGCATTGATCACCGTGGACGCCGCCGGCCAGAACACCATCGTCGTCGCGGCCGGCGCCAACGGGCAGGTCTCGCCGGCGGATGTGGACGCGGCCGCACCGCTGTTCACCAATGCGGCCGTCGTGCTGCTGCAGCTGGAAATCCCGCTGGCCACGGTGCGCCACACCCTGACCGTGGCGCGCCAGCACGCGGTGCCGGTGGTGCTCAACCCCGCGCCCGCCCAGCCCCTGCCGGCGGAGCTGCTCGCCGGCGTGGAAGTCTTGATCCCCAACCAGACCGAGCTGGCGCAGCTGACGGGCGAGGCCGAGATCGAGGCCGGGGCGCGGCGTTTGCTGGCGGCCGGCGTGCGTAACATTGTGGTCACGCTGGGCGCGGACGGGGTGCTGGGTTTGACGGCCGCCGGCGAACGCTTCCATCACCCCGCCCAGGCCGTAAAAGTGGTGGACACCACCGCCGCCGGCGACGCTTTTGTGGGCGCCTTCGCCACGGCTTTGGCCGAGGGCCGGCCGCTGCCGGAGGCCGCGGCCTGGGGCAATGCGGCCGGCGCGTTGGCCGTTACGCGCGCCGGCGCTCAGCCGTCCCTGCCCAGCCGGGCCGAGTTCCTGGCTTTTCTCCGCTAGCGCCCGGCCGCGCGGCGCCCCCCATCACCGCACCACCGCTTCAGCCAGTTGGCCCAGCGCCGGCTGGATCAGTTTTCGTTAAGCCGCGGCCATCCCCGGCTCTCATTCAGTGCTAAGACGGTATAAGCCGAATCTAAATCCGCCCCGTCTAGTATTCCCGCTAACTTAGCCCGGCGTTGCCGCCGGGTACGATATTCAGCCAGGAGCGCATAACCTCATGGAAGAGTCTTCTCCCCATCCGAAACGCCGGCTGACCGGCTTCGCCGCAGTCGTCACGTCCGTGGCCGCCGTTGTGGGCGGCTGGGGGCTGGTCAGTTGGATCAATACGAACCAGGCGGCGCAAGCCAGTATGGATACCGGGACAGCGGCGGCCGAGTCTGCCGCCCTCCCCGCCACGCAGCCGACCTTCCGCGAGCGCCAGCCGCGGCGGCCGGGCGCCGAAGACGCGGCCGGCAGCTTGTTCGGCGGGCCGCCGGCGCAGCTCGACTCCGCTCAAAGCCAGGCGCCGAGCGCGCCGCTCACCCAGCCCCGCACGCGCTCATCCCAGTAACGGCCATGTGGTCCCTGGGCTTCCGCGCGATGGGGTGCGAGATGCAGGCGCTGGTGGACGCTGAGACCGAGGCCGCCAACGCCGCGCTGGCGCGCGTCCCCCTGTGGTTTGCCGAATGGGAGCGCGTGTTGAGCCGCTTCCAAGCGGACAGCGAGTTGATGCGCCTTAACCGGCAGGCCGGCCGCGAACCAGTGGCGGTCAGCCCGGTACTGTGGGATGTGCTGCAGGCGGCGCTGGCCGCGTATGACGAGAGCCAGGGTCTGGTGACGCCCACCCTGCTGCGGGCGCTGGAAGCCGCCGGCTACGACCGTTCCTTCGCGGACCTGGCGCTGGATGCGACGCCCCTGGGGCCGGTCCCGGCTCACGTCTTGGAGATCCCCGACCTGACCGAGAGCGTGGTTCTGGACCCGGCCGCGCGCACGGTCCGCCTGCGCCACGGCGCGCAGCTGGATTTCGGCGGCGTGGCCAAGGGCTGGGCGGCCGAACAGGCCGTGCGGCGGTTGAGCGCGCACGGGCCGGCCCTGGTGGAAGCCGGCGGCGATATCGCCGTCAGCGGCCCGCGCCAGACCGGCGCCGGCTGGCCGGTGGCGGTGGCTGATCCGCAGCTGCCCAACCTGAACCTGACCCAGCTCACCCTGACGGGCGGCGGCGTGGCCACCTCCGGGCGGGATTTTCGACGCTGGCAGCAGGCCGGCCAGTGGCAGCACCATCTGCTTGACCCGCGCACCGGCCGGCCGGCGATCACCGATGTGTTGAGCGCCACCGTGGTGGCGCCGACCTTGCGCGCGGCCGAAGCGGCCGCCAAGGCGGCCTTGATCCAGGGCGGCGCTGCCGGCCTGGCCTGGATTGAAGCGCGTCCGCCGCTGGCGGCGCTGTTGGTGCTGGAGGACGGCCGGGTGCTGCACAGCTCACGGTTAGGCCCGCATCTGGCGCAGCCGGCCTTCAGTCTCTGACATTGATTCAACAGCGGATCCTGACCGGCGCTCATCCATCCCGCTGAGACGGTGGCGCTCAGCCGCGCCGCGGCTCTCTTTAATTTCTGGCCGGGCTGTTGTTTGATCGGTTTTGGCCGGTGAGGAGGCGGGGCCGGTGCGCTTATCGAGGACTCATGTTAATGACGCACAATCTCAAGCTCAACGGGTGACGTTATTTTTTTCAGGAGAAGCTCAGGATGATGCGACGTGTGTTTGGAACCGCCCGGTGGACCATATTGGGGGTGGGCCTGCTGCTGGCCGCGGCGTGCGGCAGTACGCCGGCGCCCACCGCCTCCGCGCCCACCCTGTCCGCGCCCACGGCCCAGCCGGCCGCCACGGCCACTTCCGCGCCCGCCGCCGCCACGCCGACGGCTGAACCAGCCGCCATCGCTACCGCTGCCGACCCCGTCCCGAGCGCCGGGCCGGTCACGTTCCAGATCGTGCCGGAGGACTCCCAGGCCGCCTTCACGCTCGATGAAGAACTGCGCGGCCAGCCCAAGACCGTGATCGGGGCCACCAACCAGGTGTCCGGCGCGCTCACGCTCAATCCGCAGGACCTCAGCCAGACCCAGGTGGGGGCCATCCAGATCGCGGCCGGCAGCCTGGCCACGGACAGCGGTTTGCGCGACCGCGCCATCCAAAATTTCATTCTCAACACCGGGCAATACCCAACCATCACGTTTCAGCCGCAGACCGTGACGGGGCTGAGCGGGGCCGGCCAGCCGGGGCAGACGCTGACGTTTCAGATTGCGGGCGATCTCACCATCCGCAACGTCACCCAGCCGGTGACGTTTGAGGTCACCGCCACAGGCGATTCCGCCACGCAGCTTTCAGGGACGGCCACGGCCACCATCCAGCGCGCGGATTACAACTTGTTGATCCCCAGCGTGCCGTCGGTGGCGAATGTGAGTGAAGCGGTGACGCTGACACTGACGTTTGTGGCGCGGGCCGGCAACTAAGCCCGCGCTGACGCCCGGTTAATCAAATAAGCGCGCCCCGGCATGGGGCGCGCTTGTTTTGTCGGCCCGGCGGTCTCAGTCCGCGAACAGCGGCGTCAGTTGGAAGGCGTCCACATCCACCAGGCCGTGATCCGTGATCTTCAGGGCAGGGATGACGGGCAGGGCCAGGAAGCTCATGGCCATGAAGGGATCGCGCAGCGGCGAGCCCAGTTGATGCGCGGCGGCCAGCACGCTGTCGAGTTGGGCGCGCACCGGTTCGATGGGCTGGTCGCTCATCAGGCCCGCGATCGGCAGCGGCAGCCGCGCCAGCACCTGGGTCCCCTCCGCCACCGCCAGGCCGCCCTGGGTGGCCGCCGCCGCCTGCGCGGCTGTGAGCATGCTGACGTCGTCGGCGCCGGCCACCACCAGATTGTGGTGATCGTGCGCCACGGTGCTGGCCACGGCCCCGCGTTTCAGCCCCAGCCCGCGCACAAACCCCAGCCCCACGCGGCCCGAGGCCTGATGCCGCTCGATGACGGCGATTTTCAGCAGATCGCGCGCCGGATCGGCCACGGCCTGGCCGGCCTCCCGCCGCGCATCCTCGATCAGGTGCTCGGTGACAATCTGGTCCGGGATCAGGCCGATGACGCGCACGCGCCGGCCGGCGGCCGGGATCACCAGGCTCACGCGGCTCCAATCGATATTGACGGTGCCGCGCACGGTGCGCGGGCGGGCGGGCCGTTCGTCCGGCCGCATCCGGCCGTGCTCGGCCACCAGCCGGCCGCCGCGATACACCTGTTCTGGCCGCAGATTGTGCAGGTCGGAGAAGATCACCAGGTCCGCGCGCCGGCCCGGCGCCACCGCGCCGCGATCCGGCAGGCGGAAATATTCGGCCGCGTTGAGCGTGCCGAGGCGGATGGCCGTCACCGGGTCGAGGCCGGCGGCGATGGCGGTGCGGATCATGAAGTCGATCGAGCCTTCCTCCAGCAGATCGGACGGCTGGCGGTCGTCGGTGCAAAAGCAGATCCGGCGCTCGTTGGCGGGCGTCACCAGCGGCAGCAAGGCCCGCAGGTTGTGGGCGTTGGTGGCCTCGCGGATGAGCACGGTCAGGCCCAGGCGCAGTTTCTCGCGGGCCTCGTCCACGGTCACGCACTCATGGTCGGACATGATGCCGGCGGCCACATAGGCGTTGAGGGCGGCGCCGCTTAAGCGCGGGCCGTGGCCGTCGATGACGCGGCCGGCGAAGGCGCGCAGTTTGGCCAGCACGCGCGGGTCGCCGGCCGTCACGCCCGGATAGTTCATCACCTCCGCCAGGCCCAGCACCCAGGGCTCACGCAGCAGCGGGGCCAGATCATAGAACTCCAGCTGCGCGCCGGCGGTTTCCAGATGGGTGGCCGGCACGCACGACGGCGCGTTAACGTACATGCTCAGCGCGCCGTGCTTGGCGTCATCCAGCATGAAGCGGATGCCCTCCAGCCCCAGGACGTTGGCGATCTCGTGCGGGTCGGTGACCACGCTGGTCACCCCGTGGGGCAGGACGGCGCGCGCGAACTCGCGCGGCGGCACCAGCGCGCTCTCAATGTGGACGTGCGCGTCGATGAAGCCGGGGCAGACATAGCGGCCGCCCAGGTCCACCGTCTCGCGCCCGGTGTAGCCGGCGCCCAGGCCCGCGATGCGCGTGCCGGCCAGGGCGATGTCGGTGAGATAGATCTCGCCGGTCAGGACGTTGATCAGCCGGGCGTTGGCGAGCACGCGGTCGGCCGGCGCGCGGCCGTGGGCGATTTTGACAAATGAGGCTAAATCCATAGCGGCTCCCGGTGGGCGTTCAGGCGCTGGGACGCGGGTGCTGCTGCGCCGCCGTCTGCCAGGCGCGCAGGCTGCTCGAGGGGGTGGGCGGCCACAGATCGCAGCCCGGCCAGACAGCGTCCGCGCCGGCCGCGATGGCGCCGGCCGTGGCGGAGTGAATCGCGGCCTCGGCGCCCTGGGCGAGGGTGGCCACCGGGTCCAGGTTGCCAAACAGCAAGGGGCCGGCCCCCAGCGCGGCACGGGCCTGGGCCAGATCGGTGAGCTGATCCACGCTCACGGCGTCCGCGCCGGCCTCGGCCAGCAGGCCCACAGCGGCCGTGGCGCGTCCGCAGGCGCTCAAGACGCGCGGCCCGGTCAGCGCCGCCAACAGGCGCTGCAGCGGCGGCAGGGCCACCGCCCGGAAGCGGCGCGGCCCAATGATGCCGGGCGAGCCGCCCATCTCATGCACGGTGATGAAATCCGCGCCGGCGGCCTGATATAGCCGCGCCGCGCGCGCCAGGACCTCGGCCACGGTGGTCAGGGTGCCGGCCAGGCTTTCCGGCGGCCGGCCCAGCGCATCGTAGAGCGCGCCCGGCGGCAGCAAGAGCGAGAGCAGGGTGATCGGCCCCGGCACC
>JAGOBN010000281.1 GCA_017999235.1 Anaerolineales bacterium
GCGGGCGGTTCGCTCTACCCGCTGGAAGCGCTCCAGCGCGCCGGCGTAGACCTGCGGACGCCGGCCCCGGTGGAAGCGGCCTTCGCCGGCCTCGCGGCGCTGGTGGATCAGCTCGAAGCGCTTTTGCATCAGGCGTAACCGAACCGAAGCGGGGCGCGGGGGGGCGGTTACGGCGGCGCCAGCCGGGTGAAAACGGTCTGGCTCCACTCGAGCAGCGCCTGCTGGGCGGCCTCGTCCGGCTGCGCGGCGCCTGCGCCGTCCATCTCCAGCGACATCAACATCGAATCGGCCGCGCCCGGATCGCCAATGACGATCACCACCGGGCCATACTGCTCCGCCCACTGCCGCAGTTGCGCCACTTCCTCCGCCGTCAGCGGCGCCGTGGCCGGATTGGCGTTGCAGGCGCCGGCCTGGGCCGCGCCGGCGGTGGTGACGGTCAGCACATCGCAGAAGCCGGCCAGCCCGCCCTCGCGGTGCCAGGTCAGCCGCACCTCCGCCGGCGCCTCCACCACGGCGCTGCCGGTCAGGGTGGTGTGGAAGCGGTGGCGCTGGCCGGCCGCTTCCAGCATGATCCGAAAGCCGGGGGTGGCCGCCGCTGGGCAGGCCGTCTCCGTGGCCGGGACGCCCAGACAGCCATCCGGCCAATCCACGCGCTCCGTGCTGAGCACGCGCACCTGATCCACCGGCACGCCGGTGCTGACCGAGAGCGCTTTGATGGCCGCCAGCTGGGCCGGCACCGCGTCCACGCGGGCGGGGGTGGGCGCGGGGGTAGCGGCCGGCTCCGCCGCACAGGCGGCCGTGAACAACGCCAGAGCAAGCAGACTTATCGAGACTCTCATGCGGTGCGTCCTTTCCGGAAACCGGACGCGAGTTTACCCGAAAAACGCTTCAGACGGCCGGCCGGCCCGCCTGAAGCGTTTTTTGTTGGGGACCCGTCCGGGCGTTAGGGCGGGGACGCGCGCTCGTACAGGCGCTGCGCCAGGTCCAGCAAGGCCTGTTGTTCGGCCTCGTTCGGCTGCTCGCTGCCGCGGCCGGCGAAGGTCAGTGTGACGCGCATCTGATCGGCGACGGCCGGGTCCTCGCGCACGATCACGACGCTCCCCAAGCGGGCCAGCCAAGCGTTCCACATTTGGGTCTCTTCGTTAGTCAACGTATCGGCCAAGCTGAGCGGGGCTGGCTGGGAGTCGCCGCGGCACGCCGCCGCCAGCAGTTCGCCCCCGCGCGTGATCGTCAGCGCGTCGCAGAAGCCCGCGATCCCGCCCTGGCGCTCCCAGGTCAGTTGGTTTTCCACGATGGCCACGCCGGAACCATCCTGAGTGGTGTGAACCTCGGCGGGCTGGCCATCGACTTCCAGGTCGACCCGGAAGCCGGGGGTCAAGGTCATGGCACAGCGCACTTCCAGCCGCGGGATTCCCAAGCAGGAGTCGGCCCACTCCACCGCGGTGAGGCCGACCACTGTGATGCGCTCCACCGGCACGCCCAGATGCGCTGCCAGGGCCTGTTGGGCCGCGCGGGCCGGGTCTCCGGCGGCGGGGGCTTCCGGGATGGGCGGGGTGGCGGGCGCGCAGGCCGCCAACACAAACGTCAAGGCAAACAAGGCAGACTTCCAAGGTAACATGGTCCGGGATCCTCTCTTAGCAGGTGGGACGGGTCGGTTAACGGTTTGGTTCCGACGGCCCGGCTCAATCAGACTAAAGACGGACTCGGCTACAATGGCCGCATGCCGGAAGCATCGCTGACCCATCGCGCCCATCTGCCAGACGGGGCCGGCCCGCATCCCGCCCTAGTCCTGGTGCATGGCTGGCAGGGCAACGAGCGGGTTATGGAAGCCTTCCATTCCAGCCTGCCGGCCCCAACCGCCCTCTTTTATCCGCGCGCGCCCTTTGAGGCCGGCCCCGGTTACGGCTGGTTCCTGAAGTCGGGCCGGGAGGGCGATGAAACCTTCGCCGTGGGCCTGGCGGCGCTGCGCGGCTTTGTGGCCGGCCTGCCGTTGGCCTATCCGGCCGTGGACGCGGCCCGGATCACGCTCATGGGCTTCAGCCAGGGCGCGGCCATCAGCGCGGCCCTGCTGCTCGCGGCGCCGGAGCTGGCGCGCGGCGCGGCTTTGCTGGCCGGCCTGCTGCCGGACCAGGCCGCGGCTTGGGCCACACCCGGCCGGCTGGCTGGCAAGCCCGTCTTTATGGCCCACGGCACGCGCGATGACGTTTTGCCGGTGACGGCGGCGCGCGCGGCGCGGGATGCGCTGGCGGGGGCCGGCGCGGCCGTGACCTATCATGAGTACCCCATCGGTCACAAGCTCAGCGCCCAGGGGATGCGCGACCTGACCGCTTGGTTAAGGGCGCGGGTCTAAGCCGGCCAACGGCGCGCCGCAAGTTTGTTACAATTTCCCGGCCAGCTGACCCACCCGCTCTCCATGTCCGCCAATCGGTGAAGGAATGTCTGAACCGCATACCCTGTTTGCCGACCGCATCGAAAAATCGCTGACCAACCCGGTGCTGCAGGCCGCCCTGGACCGCAACGCCGAGCGCCGCGTGGCCGGCCGCAACCTGCGCTTTGCGGAGCTGCCGGCCGGCGAGGCTGTGCGCGACCGCGGCCGCGCCATCCGCATCGAAACCCTCTCCAAGCTCGACCAGTATTTGGAGCAGTTCACGGCCAACGTCACCCAGAACGGCGGGCGCGTGCATTGGGCGGCCACCGCCGCCGAAGCGCGCCAGATTATCCTGCGGATTGTTCAGCGGGCGGCCCGGCCCGGCGTCCAGCCGGTGGTGGCAAAATCCAAATCCATGATCAGCGAGGAGATCCACCTCAACCCGGCGCTGGAGCAGGCCGGCATGCAGGTGGTGGAGACCGACCTGGGCGAGTTCATCATCCAGCTGCGCGGCGAGACGCCGTCCCACATCATCACGCCGGCCGTCCACCTGCGGCGCGAGGATGTGGCGGAACTGTTTCAGGACCGCTTTGGCATGGAGCCGACGCTGGATGTGGAGCGCATGACGGCCGTCGCGCAGCGCGAGCTGCGCCGCGTCTACTACCGCGCCGATGTCGGGATCACGGGCGTCAACTTCGGCGTGGCCGAGACCGGCACCATCGCCATCGTCACCAATGAGGGCAACGCCGATCTCAGCAAGGATGTGCCGCGAGTCCATGTGGCCCTGATGGGCCTGGAGCGCCTGGTCCCCACGCTGGCCGATCTGGAAGTGATGCTGCGCCTCCTGCCGCGCTCCGCCACGGCGCAGAAAATGTCGTCCTATGTCTCGCTCGTCAACGGGCCGCGGCTGGCCGGCGAGCCGGACGGCGCGGAAGAATTCCACTTGGTGCTGGTGGATAACGGCCGGTCGCTGGCCCTGGGCTCCGAGTTGGCGGAGGCCTTGTTGTGCATCCGCTGCGGCGCGTGCCTCAACGTGTGTCCGGTCTTTCGCGAGATCGGCGGACACGGCTATGGCGCCGTGTACAGCGGCCCGATCGGGTCCATCGTCTCGCCGGCCCTGTTTGGCGCGGCGTTCAACGAGCTGGCCAACGCCAGCACCCTGTGCGGGGCCTGCCGCGATATCTGCCCGGTGCGGATTGATATCCCGGCCATGCTGCTGGCGGTGCGGGCGCGGCATGTGCGGGCCGGCCAGGCGCCGGCGTGGCTGGCGCTGGGGCTGAAGGCCTGGGCCGTGGGCCTGAGTTCGCCCGCGCTTTATCACCTGGCGCAGACCGCCGCCGGCCTGGGCAGCCCGCTGTTCGCCCAGGAAGGTTATATCCGCCGGCTGCCGCCGCCGTTGAATGCCTGGACCGGCCGGCGCGATTTTCCGGTCTTTGCCCGCGAGACCTTCCGCCAGCGGTGGCTAAAACGCCGGCCGCCGGCCGCCGGCCAATGACTCCGTGAACGGCGGGTGGGCCGCCCGGAGCATCCGTCCTCTAGCGTTCGTCATCACTGTCTATGTCTGACTCACGCGCCCGAATCCTCAGCAGTATTCGACAATCCCTGCAGACCGCTCACCTGCCGTCACCGCCGGCGGTGGATCTGCCGGCGCCGCTGGACGAGCGGCCCGCCTCCGCCCTGGCGGAGCAATTCGCGGCCGAACTGCGCGCCCTGAGCGGCACCTTCCTGACGGCCGCGGCTGTGGATTTGCCGGACCTGGTGGCGCGCCTGACGCGCGAGCGCGGCTCCGAACGGCTGTTGGCCTGGGAGCCCGAGCAGCTGCCGGCGCCCGGCCTGGTGGCCGCGCTGCGGCAGGCCGGCCTGCGCGTGGCGAACGGGGCGGTGCCGGCCGGCCCGGAACGCACCACCACCCTGGCGGAGTGGGAGACGATCACCGTGGGCTTGACCGGCGCCGACGCCGCGATCGCCGAGACCGGCACCCTGGTGCTGTTGGCGGGCGCCGGCCGGCCGCGGCTTGCGGCCATGTCGGTGCGCCGGCATATCGTCTTGATCACCCCCGCGCAGTTGTTCCCGACCCTCGCGGCCTGGCAGGCCAGCCGGCCGGACCTGGCCCGCGAGCTGCGCGCGCGCAGCGCGGCCCTGCTGGTCACCGACCCCAGCCGCACGGCCGATATCGAGATGACGCTCACCGTGGGCGTGCATGGCCCGGGCGAATTGATTGTGGTCCTGGTGACGGCTTAATGCCGACCTACTATTACCCCAACCGCATGGGCCGCGTCATTGTCGCCGCCCTGCGGGCGGAATTGGGCCGGGACCGCTTCAACGAGGTGATACGGGCGTCCGGCCAGCCGGGGCTCGGCACCAGTTCCTTGCTGCCCAATAATCTAGAGAAGCGCTTCCCCTTTGAGACGATCAGCGCCTTGCAGGCGGCGGTGGAAACCGTGTTCGGCGAGCACGAGGGCCGGCGCTTGAACTACCGCGTGGGGCAGGGGACTTTTGAGCTGGGCCTCAAGGACTTCGACCCGGTGGTCGGCATGGCCGACCTGCCCACGCGCGTCATCCCGCTGGGGATGAAGTTTCGCGTCGGGCTGGATGTGTTCGCGCGCGTCTTTAACCAATTCAGCGATCAGGTGGTGCGCGTCTCGGATTCCGAGCGGCATTACCTGTGGATCATTGAGCGCTGCCCGGTGTGCTGGGGCCGGCGGTCGGCGGAGCCGTGCTGTCAGCTGGCCGGCGGCCTGCTGGCGGAAGCCGCCGGGTGGGCGTCCGGCGGCCGGCGTTATGCGGTGGAAGAATCGGCCTGCCTGGCGCGCGGCGACGCCCATTGCGCGTTCCAAATTGCCAAGACCCCGCTTGATTAGGAGACTGCCATGCCCGATCAAAACCCGCCCAGCCAGCCGAGCGTGACGACCCCGGCGCCCGCCCCGGAACCCAAAGATCAACTGGTCACCACCCAGCATACCCTGCGGCTGGGCGCGCGCGAGCTCAAATACACGGTCACCACCGGCACCCTGGTGTTGAAAGAGGAGCGCGAGAAGAAGGGCGATCAGGCCGGCGTGGCCGAGGGTGAAAAGCCCAAGGCGGCGGTCTTTTTCGTCGCGTACACGCTGGATGAAGCGCCGGATCCGGCCCGGCGTCCGGTCACCTTCTCGTTCAATGGCGGCCCAGGCTCGGCCTCGGTCTGGCTGCATCTGGGCGTGCTGGGGCCGCGCCGCGTCGGGCTGGATGAGTTTGGCCATCAGCCGGCGCCGCCCTATCGCCTGGTGGATAACGAGTACACGCTGTTGGACGAGACCGACTTGGTGTTTGTGGACCCGGTCAGCACCGGCTACAGCCGGCCGGTGGCCGGCGAGAAGGCCGGCGAGTTTCACGGGTTCAAGAAGGACATCGAGTCGGTGGGGGAGTTTATCCGCCTGTACACCACGCGCTACCAGCGCTGGCTGTCCCCCAAAGTCCTGATCGGCGAGAGCTACGGCACCACGCGCGCCGCCGGCCTTTCGGGCTATCTGCAGGAACGCCTGGGGCTGGATCTCAACGGCGTCATGCTGGTCTCGTCCATCCTGAACTTCGCCACCGCGC